>CAMWKA010000132.1 GCA_947174725.1 uncultured Lachnospiraceae bacterium
CACAACTTAAATTAGGAATGTTTTACAGGGGCATAGGCACAGATTATGATTTGTGTAGCTTGCCGCCTCAAAATTTATAAGGGTCCTTTTGACACCCGAATCCTAAAAAATAACAATGAAAGAGAGGAGACAAGATGGGACAAAAAAAATTCAGAAAAAATATACTCCTGTGCATTTTGACTGTTTTTGTAGTTTTGATGACAGGGTGCGGGAAGGATGAGGTACAGGACCCGTTGAATCCAACGATGGAAACGTCGCTATTTGTGTATCAATATACACAGATCGATAAGGTATCCGATCTGGATGGTTCCAATGCATTCTTTCAGACGATGAAAAAGACGGAGGATGGATTTAGCATTCTCTATGTGGATGATGAGGGGAATCTTGTTGAATGTTGTACATCTGACGGGGGAGCTACTTGGGATAAACAGATGGTAGCCTCAGATCTCATAGAAAAGGGAACTTTGAATAGTTTCTTCTCCAGAAGCGATATGAATGAAGCGGGTGAATATG
The DNA here is from genome assembly GCA_947174725.1 of uncultured Lachnospiraceae bacterium. GTDB lineage: Bacteria > Bacillota > Clostridia > Lachnospirales > Lachnospiraceae > NK4A136. The sequence continues at coordinate 514 of CAMWKA010000132.1, forward strand.
CTGTTCTTGTTGACGGTTATCAGGTGGTATATATAAACGAAAGTGGAAGCAGCATAATTGCGGAAAATAAAGAGAATGTTAATTCAGTGCGTTTTAATGCGGCAGGAGATGCCATACTGGTCAGTAGCGATTATAATGTTGAGGAATACGGGGTGGATGGCAGGCTGATCCGGTCCTATCCCGTAACAGACATCATAGATATATGTTGTACGGAGAGTGAGATCCTGTTTTTGACCCTTGACGCTATTAAGGTCTATGATGAAGCATCGGGGGAATTGGTTTTGGAAGATTCCGCCTTTAACGAATATTTATCGGAAGATTTGCAGACTGCTTATAACTGGTCTAAGTCTTGGGACGTTTTCAATGTCCATGAGGTCATGCGGGCAGATGGAAACGGTGCGGTGACGATCCTCTTGGATTCCGGTATGTACCGGTATGTGGTGGGTAGTTCCGTGATTGAGTGCATTTACCGCAGCAGGGATTTTAAAACCGAAAATATTGAAGGAGCGCTCAGTTTTGTACAGGATGGGGAAATGTTTTATCTGCTAGGTTTTTTTAAGGATAGCAGCACCATTTATTTCCTGTGCTGCAGCGAGACGGATGAGGCGGTGGAGCTGGTGGAAAATGCGCCAGTCAGGGAGATCACCATATATACTTTGTATTCGCAGGAATATCTGGATGAGACCGTCAGACAATTTGAAGATGAATATCCCGACATTAAGGTCAATATCGAAGTCGGACGTGAGGAGGGAAGCAATACGACCTTTACGGAAGCTGTCAATGCACTGAACACGCGGCTTCTGGCAGGTAATGGACCGGATATTATACTGATGGATGACTTGAACTATGCTGCGTATAGGGACAGCGGCATGCTGGCGGAACTGTCCGGCGTGTATGATGAGATTCTGGAGGAAAATCCGGAATGCAATACCACGTTCTTATCCTGTTATCGTGGGGAAAACGGTGAGATCTATGCGATACCGTCGCAGTTTGGGGTTACGATGATATCTGGGCCTTCGGACAGTATGGATTCCCTGAATAGTCTGGAAGGGCTTGCGGAATATATTCAAAACAGTCCTTGCCCGAATCCGGAATATGGCAACGATCTGAATATCTATGATGTTACGGGACTGTTCCAGACGCTGTATCCGGCATATTCCTATAGAATATTTGGCAATGGAGAAAGTTATGACAGACAGGAGTTGGAAAAGTTTGTATCCGGATTTAAGGAAGTATGGGATGCCCTGATGGAGCATACAACGGATGAACAGATTCGGTCATGGGAAAATTCTGCTGAGCAAGTCAGAGGGGTGTATTATAATGTCGCTGACCGGAGTTATGGACTGGTAGATGTCAATTATTATTATGGTTTGTATGTGGAAAACAGGCAGGCAGAGTCTGGCCGCAGCATCGGATTGTATAACTTCAACTATTATTCTGATATATTTTATTTAATATACATCACAAGGGAATACCAACATGAAACATATGATGTGTTTGCATACGATGATGTCAAAACATTTACTCCGTTAATGGTCTATTCTATTAATGCTAAAAGTGAAAATATGGAAGCGGCGGAACAGTTTATAAAGTATATGTTAAGTACGGAGGTTCAGAGCAAAATAGCAATGGGTTATTATATTGGTAATGGGGAGCATCCTTACGGCATGCCGGTAAATATGAGAGGCCTGCTTGACACATATCAGGATCTGGAAGAAGCATTTATAGATTGGCAGGAGCAGAATCCGGGGATGAATGTATTCTTTGATGGAGAACAGGAGTACTATATGTCTGTTCTTGACAGCCTTTCGGTTCCGACCTATCGGAATGCGATTCTGGAGGAAAAGATCCGCATGAATCTGGAGCGTTATCTGGATGGCGAAATCACACTGGAACAGTATATGGAGGAAGTGGATAACGAGATTACCCTGTATATGGAGGAATAATTTGCTTAATATAAAAACGAAAAGGGGGAAAACAAGATGGGACAGAAAAAAATCATAGAAAATATACTCCTGTGCTTTTTGACCATCCTTATAGTCTGGATGGCAGGGTGCGGGAAGGATGAGACGCAGGATCCGTTGAATACGACAATGGAAACGCCGCTATCTACTTACCGGCTTATGCAGACCCATGAGGTGACAGGCGTCAACAGCGGAAACGCATTTTTTAAGGCAATGGAAAAAACGGAAAACGGATTTTGTGTTCTTTATATGGATATGGAAGGGCAGCTTCATGAGTGCCATACTGCTGACGGGGGAGCGACATGGAAGGATTCCTCTGTCGATCTGGATATTGCAGGCGGAGCGAATCGGTCGGCAACAGGGTGCGACATTAACGCGGTGGGCGAATACGCCGTTCTGATTATACAGATGAAGGACGATTATGAATTTTCCGGTTTTCAGGTGGTATATGTAGGCAAAAATGACAACCGTGTGATTGCGGAGTATGCCGACGGAGTGCAGGCAGTACGTTTTAATGAGGCAGGGGACGCAATCCTGGTTTGTACCGATTATGAAGTTGAAGAATACGGTGTGGACGGCAGGTTGATCCGTTCCTATCCTGTTACCGGCGTGATGGATATGTGTTTTGCGGAACAGGAGATTATTTTTTTGACAAATGATGCCATCAGGGTTTATGACGGGACTTCCGGGGAAATGGTTACCGAGGATTACGCATTTCACCAGGCTATGGCGGAGGAACTGCAGGAGACGGATGGCCTTACTTCATCAGTTAATGTGCTTGATTCGCATAAGCTGATGCGTTCCGATCAGAATGGGGCGTTAATGATCCTTCTGGAATCCGGCATGTACCGGTATATACCGGGCAGCGCTGTGATAGAGTGTATCTATAATACAAGCAGGAGCGGCGTTGACCGGCTCGACCATACGCTCAGCTTTGTGCAGGAGGGAGATCTGTTTTACCTGTCAGGATATTTGGAAAATGATAATACCCTGTATTTTGCCTGCTGCAGTGAGACGGATGAGACGGATGAGGCGGTGGAGCCGGTGGAAAATGTGCCTGCCAGGGAGATCACGGTATATACGCTGTATTCGGAGGAATATTTGGAATATTGTGCCAGAAAGTTTGAGGAGGAATATCCGGACATTAAGGTCAATATTGAAGTCGGACGGGAGGAAGGAAGCAATACGACCATTACGGAGGCGGTCAATGCATTGAATACGCGGCTTCTGGCGGGCGACGGACCGGATGTCATACTGATGGACGATTTAAACTACGTGGCGTATCGGGACAGTGGTATGCTGAAAGAACTTTCCGGTCTGTACGACGAGATTCTAAGTGAAAATCCGGCAAGTAATACGGCGGTTTTGTCCTGTTACCGGTCGGAAGACGGCACAATATACGCGATACCGTCGCAATTTGGATTTACCATGATTTCCGCGCCTGCGGACAGCATAGATTCCCTGAACAGTCTGGAGGGGCTTGCGGAATATATTAATCAATCCAGCCCGAATCCTGAGTTTAGTAACGATTTGCGGATCTATGACGCGAAGCAGTTGTTCCAACTGTTGTATCCGGCGTATTCCCACAGAATCTTCGGTAATGGGGAGAGTTATGACAGGCAGGAACTGGAAAATTTTATGTCCGGTGCAAAAATGGTGTGGGACGCCCTGATGGAGCATACTACCGAGGAGCAGATCCGGGAATGGGAAACCTGGGTTGCCGAGACAGAGGAAGAATATGGGGAATGGACTTACTCCAATACACTCTATTTGCTTCAGGGACTGGTTGATGAATGGCATTCTCTTGGGCATATGGCAGACTGGCTTTACACAGAGGAAGGTGGAATGCAGCTTTATTCGGGTCGCAGCATCGGATTGTATAATATTACCTATGTCTCCGAGATAAAATTTATCTGGCATATGACATACGAATACCCGCAGGAGACATATGATATCTTTACTGTTGATGGCGTTAAGACATTTACGCCGCTGCTGATTTATTCTATCAATGCCAAAAGTGAAAATACGGATGCGGCGGAAGAATTTGTAAAATATATGTTAAGTACAGAGACGCAAAGCGGTAGTGCAGGGGTCGATGTCAGCCAGAACTTTGAGCATAGACGCGGTATGTCAATCAACATGGAGGTTTTGCAAAATCTGATGGAAGGCTGCAAACGATCTATGGAAAACCGTAATCCCATGCTTTCAGATGAAGTGATAGACCGCGGTATGGAAGTGGTTGGCAGCCCGTTGGTTCCGACTTACCGAAATGCGATTCTGGAGGAAAAGATATTTGCGGGCATGGAAGAGTATCTGAACGGCGATATTACGCTGGAACAGTATATGGAGAAAACAGATAATGCGATCATGCTGTATATGGAAGAATGATAAAGTATGTAAGCGGGAGGAAATAAGATGGAACAGAAAAAAATTAGAATAAATATACTTTTGAGCCTTTTGACCATTCTTATCGTCTGGATGGCAGGGTGCGGGAAGAATGAGGTGCAGGATCCGTTGAATACAACCATGGAAATGCCGCTTTCCACTTACCGTTTTACGGAGACCTATGAGGTGTCCGGCTTAAATAGCGGTAACGCGTTTTTCAGGACTATGATAAAAACGGAAGATGGATTTAGTATTCTTTATACGGATATGGAAGGAAATCTTTCTGAATGTCATACATCCGACGGGGGATCCACATGGAATGAGAATACGGTTGCGTTGGATTTTGTTGACGGAGAGAATTGGTCCGTTTCGGCGAGCGATAGGAATGCGGCGGGTGAATATGCGTTTCTTATTATGCAGATGAAGGAAGATTATGAATTTGATAGTTTTCAGGTGATGTTTGCGGGCAAAAACGACAACCGTCTGATTGCGGAATATGATGATGGTATATCCAAAATTTGCTTTAATGAGGCAGGAGATGCCATACTGGTATGTACTAAATATGAAGTTGAAGAGTATGGATTGGATGGCCGGCTACTCCGCTCCTATCCTGTGACCGACGTGATGGATATGTGTTTTATAGGACAGGAAATTGTGTTCCTGACGAATGACGCTATCAGAGTCTATGACGAGACCTCCGGGGAAATGGTTATTGAGGATTCCGGATTTCATGAAATGCTGGCGGATGAGCTTTCTCCGTCTAATGATGTGCTCAATAACCATGAGATGATGCGTTCTGATGGGAACGAGGCGGTATATATTCTCTTAAATTCCGGTATGTACCGGTATGTGCCGGGCAGTTCGGTAATAGAGTGCATTTATAGTACAAGCAAAAGCGGCGTTGACAGGCTTGATAATACGCTCAGTTTTGTGCGGGAGGGGGATCTGTTTTATCTGTTGGGTTATTTGGAAAATGATGATACCCTTTATTTC
>CAMWKA010000133.1 GCA_947174725.1 uncultured Lachnospiraceae bacterium
TTTTTCCAGTTTTAGATAAATATCTATTGTCTGCATATAAAAAGGAGAGCCTTTCTTAAGTCTCTCCTTAGTTTTATTCGTTTTTAGCTATTTTATACATATCCTGATATACCCAAAGGCAAACGATTGATTTCCTGTCAACTTCCGCCTAGAATACATCCACTCTGGTCAAAGAAGAAAATTCCGATCCCTTCCAGAGGATATTCATCTGTACATGACTGAGGGCATTGACCTCTATCTCCCAATGACGTTTATCACCCCTTTCCTCATCCAGTACGATGGTATAAACATCCTTTCCTGTCTGTTCGCTGACTTCTGTTCTTAAATAATAAGTATAATTGATCTGGTTTCTGACTTCACCGCTTCCGGTAAACTTTTCATAACTGGAGGCGGTTCCATCTGTCCGAAACGTATAATAGGTAACCGGTGAGCCCGGCAGTTTCCATTCTCCCGCAATATTCGTCTCATTGATCTCAACAGGTCTGAACATACTAAATAAATAATAACCGCCCGCAATCAGAAACACCAAAAATACAATTGCAATAATCTTATTTGCAAGTTCTTTATCGTCTTTTCTCTTCTTCTTGGCCATGACCTATCGCTCCTTTCAAAAATATGTTGCAGTCTTTTTGCCAACCAAATAATCTATTATTATTTGTATCATATTTTTCCGAGAATTGCAATGCCTATTCTTCACCTTCCCTAACAGCCTTTGCAAATTCCGCCTGTATGGAAGGATCATAGGAAAGCATCGGATCCACATCCTTGCCTTTGATCTTACGGTCTACATAATTGCTCACGATCTTCACAACCACCGGCGACAATACGATCACACCGATCAGGTTCGGAATCATCATCAGTGCGTTGAACGTATCCGAAATATCCCATGCCAGAGACGACGTCATCAGAGAACCGCTGATAATCATCAAAACAAAGATGATCCTGTAAACTTTAGCACCTCCGATACCAAACAGATACTCCGCCGCCTTGCCTCCATAATGAGACCAGCCAAGTACTGTGGTAAATGCAAATAACAAGATCGCTACTGCAATGAACATCTCACCAAACCGGCCGAATCCCGCGCCCAGCCTTCCAAACACCTGCCCAAACGTCTGCTGGACCAAAGTTGCGTCATTAACGTTTTCCGCTACCGCCCCGGTTGCAAGATCAATACATCCGGAAGAAAGCACAACGATGGCAGTCATCGTACATACAACAAACGTATCCGCAAATACTTCAAAGATGCCCCACATTCCCTGCTTAACAGGCTCTTTGACGTTGGAATTGGAATGTACCATTACAGAAGATCCCAGTCCTGCTTCATTAGAAAATACGCCACGTTTACATCCCTGTGTAATGACTTCCTTAATTGCCACTCCAACTACCGCGCCCTCTACTGCCTTGATGCCGAATGCGAATTTAAAGATTGCGCTAAAGATCGCACCGATCTGTGAAATATTAGCAAACAAAATAATCAATGCACCAACCACATAAGCAATCGCCATAAAAGGAACGATTCGTTCCGCCACTGCCGCAATCCTCTCAAGACCGCCGATAATGATCAGACCCGCCAGTATCATTAAAACAATACCAATCACAACAGAAACCACGGTAACCGCACTTTCGCCCTCGCCATAAAGCACCGGTGCGTCAACATTTTTAAAGAATGCAGATTGTAGATTCAGCGTGATCTTATTGATCTGCCCCATGTTCCCGATACCGAAAGAAGCAAGCAGCGCAAAAATGGAAAATAGTACGGCGAGGACGCTTCCTGCACCTTCGCAAAAGCTGTTCTTCTTGATTTTGCCAAGTCCGTCCTTCAGATAATACATCGGTCCCCCGGACCACTCACCCGCTTTATTCTTACGACGGTAATAGATACCAAGAACATTCTCGGAAAAGTTGGTCATCATACCAAAGAATGCAGCAAGCCACATCCAGAATACCGCACCCGGTCCGCCGACCACGATCGCTGCCGACACACCGGCGATATTACCTGTACCAATTGTTGCTGCCAGCGCCGTACAAAGCGCCTGAAACTGGGACACACTTCCCTTGCCCGTCTTGTTATGCGTATCCTTTTGAAATACGCCGACGATCGTTTTCTTCCACCAATGTCCAAGGTGAGAGATCTGAAAAACTTTTGTCATTATCGTCATCAGTATACCCGTGCCAAGTAAAAGCACCAGTCCGATCTTCACCCAGACAAATGAATTGATCGCGTTATTGATCTCTGTTAATTTTGTCAAAAAATCTGCCATATGCTCCTCCTACCCTTCTTTTGTGTAATTGAAGATGATCTCATCAGCATTTCCCTAAATATATGCTAAAAACACAAAAAAATTGCACCCAAAAGGTACAATCCGCCATTGGTTCTGTCCTTTTGCCTGAGAGATCGGCATCTCTGCCTTACACCTTCGGCGCTCACTAAATGAGGCTCTCCAGAAGTTATATTTTCCTGTCAATCATACACCTGTTTCCAGGAGATGTCAACCCAAACTTGGGTCCCCAATTTGGGTACAAAAATTGGGATCGGCGTATCATTACACGCCGATCTCCGTACGCATCTTTAGCAATATCTTCTTTTCCTGCCGGCTGACCTGAACCTGACTGATGCCCATCACTCCCGCCACCTCCGTCTGTGTCTTATTCTCAAAATACCTGAGTCTGATCAGCAGTCTGTCCCTTTCATCCATTTTTTCCATCAGTTCCTGCAGTACGATATGATTGGTTAAGATCTCATGTTCATCCTTATTACCCGGAATCCGGTCGATCAAAAGCATTTCCCTGTCATCGCTTTTATATGCCGCCTGATAAATAGATTCCACCTCATAACCCGCCTCCAGCGCCAGAACAATATCTTCTCTGCCCAGCCCCGTCATCTCCATAAGTTCCTGCATATTGGCTTCCCTGCCATACCTGCTGGCGTATTGCTCCATGCTCTGCCGGACCCGATAGGCATTCTCCTTGATTCCTCTGGATATCTTTACGATCCCATCGTCACGGAAAAATCGTTTGATTTCCCCCATGATCATCGGAACCGCATACGTAGAGAACTGGACATCCCTGCTAAGGTCAAAGTGATCCACTGCCTTGATCAGTCCGATCACTCCGATCTGAAAGAGATCTTCCATATCACATCCCCTTCCCTGATACCGCTTTACTATATGTCTGACCAATCCCAGATTCTGCTCAATCAACTGCGCGCGTACTTCCTGATCTCCCTTTTGTGACTGTTCAATCAATACTGCCACATTTTCCATCAGTCTTCCAATGCCCCCGCAATCTTTTTCTTCATAATGACCTTCGTTCCCTCACCGGGAGAACTGATGACCTTGATCTCATTCATAAATGCTTCCATAAAAGCAAATCCCATGCCTGACCGTTCCAGATCGGGTCTCGTCGTATAAAGCGGTTCCATGGCTTTGGCAATATCCGCGATTCCGCAGCCTTCATCTTCGATGATCACAGTCAGGTCAAGGCCATCCTGTTCACAGACCATGCGGATCATCGGCACTCCCTCTTTCTTTTCATATGCGCCATAACCATGGATGATCGAATTGGTGACCGCTTCCGATACGGCTGTCTTGACATCTGCAACCTCCTCTACAGTGGGATTCATATCAAGCATAAATGCCGCCGTAATGGTTCTTGCCAGTTTCTCATTATAAGAATAAGCCGGCATCTTTATCTCCATATAATTTTTTCGTCCTTCCGTATTCTCCTGCTCCTGTGTGATCGTACATGTTTTCATCATGATACTCCTTCTCCTTTTCATACTTATCTTTTTTCAATTTGTCTCCTGTGCCGTAATGAAGCTGACAATCTTCTGCAGCCCGGCGGCGCACAGAATATCATGGATCCGGCTGCTTGCGTTAGCAATATAGATATGCCCGCCAAAATTAGACACCACTCTCTGCCGCCCCATGATCATTCCGATCCCGGAACTGTCCATGACTCTGGTAGCCGCAAAATCGAAGATCACGTCCTGAATCTCTCCTTTCACGATTTTTTCATCCGCCTGCTTTCGTATCAGCACCGCCTGATGATGGTCAATCTCTTCCGGCATCCGAATCACCACATAATTAAATTAAATCTGCATTTTCATATTTCATTTCTGAAATAATATAATTTTTATCCGCTCAGAAGTACGCAAAAGAGAGCATATCACTATGCTCTCTCTTTCGTATCTTATCTAAAGAATCACTGATCATATCAGCAGTTCCCTATCATTCTCTTTGTATTCCGCCGGGGAAATACGCTTACTCCGCGATTTCCGCCAGTTTCTGCTGTGCTTTTGTTACCAGTGTGCTGTCCGGGAACGATTCAATCAACTGATGAAAACTTTCCTCCGCATGTTCCACATCCCCGCTATCCATATATGCAAGGCCCAGATAATATAAAGCATCGTCATTGTTCCGGTCATACTGATATGCTCTCCCCAGATGCGTAATGGCCGTCGGATAATCCATCCGGTTATATGCTTCCAATCCGCTGTTATAATAAGACTCCGATACAGAATCCCCGATGGACTGACGCAGATAATTATATAAATCCAAAAATTCCTGCGAAGCCTCCTGTTCCACATATGTCTGACTGATCGAGCCCAGATGCTGTTCAACACTCATCGCATCCTGTGAATGGTCAAGAGCTGCATACGCTGCTGCCAATAATTCATTGATTTCCCGCAATGCGCCATCAGAACCGGAAAGCGCGTTCAAATTATCCTGTAATGACAGATTGGTCTGCTCCAGCTGGCTGATCCTCGTCTCCAGTTCTACAATCTCGCTGTTTTTCCAATCCAGCTGCTCTACATAACTATTGATCTGCCCCTTCAGCTCATCCTGCGCGCTCTGCACCTTAGAAGGGGTAATCAAAAAGATGGTTACACAAAGTCCGATCACGATCCCCAACGCAATCTGTATAAATGCGTTGATTCCCAGCGGTTCCTTTCCATTTAGCGGCTGAATGATGATGTCATTGCCGCTGGATTTATAGACGGCGGCACTCTCTTCTTTCTGCCTCTTTTTATTGCGACCGGTGGTACGCACATCATCAGGATCAAGCTGTTCTTCCACCTCTTTGAGATATCGCAGAGTTTTCACATCTCCGCCGTCAATCCGCTTACTATGCGTAAATTCACGTTTGGCCTTTTCCCATTCTTCCCTCTGGACATACAAAAGACCTAACAGCTGATGGGCTTTTACAAATTTGGGGTTCTGATTCAACACTTTGCGTAGCTGGATGATCGCCATATCATAATCGCCTTTTTGGCACAATTCCAAAGAAACATTATACTTTTTGATCGTAGTACGGATAATGTCCAGCCTGCCTTGATTGGACTGAATAATCTCCATATAATCCAGCGCAAGATTTTTTTCTTCCCGAACTGTCGCGCTGATCACCCACTCGATCAGGGCGGCGCCGACCTCCCCACACTCAAAATAAACCAATCCCAGAAGATTTCTTGCATCCACATGCTGCTTATTATATTTTAAACATTGCCGTAACGAGTTAATCGCTCCTGACAGGTCTCTGACTCTGGCGCGTTCCAGTCCATCATTATAAGAATACTCCGCGGCATACATGATTCTTTTGTATGCGCGCACATCCGCTCCACAACCTGTACAATAATCCAACTCTGATAAACGGCATCCACACTGATAACATAGCATAACCGTCTATCTCCTAAACTTCTTCATCCGTTTCTTTTATAATATCAAAAAATATATCTGTCATATCTGTCATGTCGCGATGATTCAATATTTCCTCTGCATCCTGCAGTTCCAAACTCGGATGGAACTTTTTCAGTTCCTCTTCAAAATTGATCATTTATGATAC
>CAMWKA010000134.1 GCA_947174725.1 uncultured Lachnospiraceae bacterium
GTACCATGAGGCGGGTCAGGTCGCCTAAAAAGAAGGTCCTAAGTTGCAGATCTGGCAGGGCAGCCCCAAAAAACACTGCGTATGCCAAGAAAGAGGATAACAGGACACAGCTGCTGATTGTCAGCAGCATGAAACCGTATCTGGAAGCCTTCTCAGTCCTCCCGCAGGAGACATCAACCGCCTCATCCCATCCCTTCCTCCGCATCATCATGACACAATATAAAGCAAGGAAGTAAAATAAGACCGGCAGCATCCTGCAGAAATGAAAATAACAAATAAGCGAATTGATCCATATTTCTGTCGCAAAATCATCCACTTCGGGCAGATGATACTGCTCCGCCAATATATTTGTCTCTATTAAAGAATAACAAACACAGCCGGTTTTTATTACCAGAATAAGACAGCTCAAGAAAAGAATCTTCCTATGTTTATTAAACGCCCTGAACTCCGCCCGGCATATGCAGCTGTATAAACGTATTTTCTCACGCATATTAATCAGCTATCCCCGCACTTGCAATGCATTCTTTTTTCGGCGTTCCATTGGGATTAGCCTCCAGGGTGACATTGGTTGATGAAACATAATACAAGACCACATCTGTAGCAGGAAATGATTGTCCCGGAGCATAGGTTTTGTCAAATGCAATACGACGGATACTATCCGGCACTATAAATCGAACATCATATTTCGATCCACTTGAAACACTCCCCCATACAGTAATATTATTATTCGTCACTGTGATAGAAGCTGACGACGCTGATTTCTGATCCGCATACAGAAGCACAGACGCATCTGCGGCATAGGATACGATCCCATTCATAAGCACCAACACACAAATAATCAGAGCAAGTTCCCTTATTTTTGAGATATTTTTCATAAAACTTAAAATCCCCTTTTTATTTTTTGTTTACATTATTACGTATACTAAAAAACATGTCAAGGACATATTCAGATTTACTTATCCATACGGCAGCAAACACCGTTGATGTCATCGGGAATCGTCACGGTCAGCATTACACCCGTCTCAGACATTCGATAAGAGGGGTATTATCAGTGCGAATTTAAAAAAGGCTGAAAATATTTTTACAAAACATTTTCAGCCTTTTTTATCTTACTTTCATAAATATATTGCTATCACAGAGATCTTACAAATACTTCTTCAGCACATCCACCTTATCCAGCTTCTCCCAAGGCAGATCAAGATCATTACGGCCAAAGTGTCCGTACGCCGCTGTCTGCTTATAGATCGGTCTTCTAAGGTCAAGCATCTTGATAATGCCGGCAGGCCTGAGATCAAAATTCTCACGGATGATCTCTACCAGTTTTTCCTCTGAAATCTTGCCTGTTCCAAAGGTGTCTACCATGATGGAAGTGGGCTGCGCCACACCGATCGCGTAAGAAAGCTGTATCTCGCATTTCTCCGCCAATCCCGCAGCTACGATATTCTTTGCCACATATCTTGCCGCGTAAGCCGCGCTTCTGTCTACCTTGGTGCAGTCCTTACCAGAAAATGCACCGCCGCCGTGACGCGCATATCCGCCGTAAGTATCTACGATGATCTTACGTCCCGTTAATCCGGAGTCTCCGTTTGGTCCGCCGATAACAAAACGTCCTGTCGGATTGATAAAATACTTGGTATCGTCATCCAGCAATTCTTTCGGAAGCACCGGATCCAACACATACTTCCTGATATCGGCATGGATCTGTTCCTGCGTCACATCCTCCGCATGCTGCGTTGAGATAACAACTGCTTCCAATCTGGAAGGCTTGCCGTTCTCATCATATTCTACGGACACCTGACTCTTGCCGTCCGCACGAAGATATGGCAGTGTATTATCCTTACGCACCTTCGTCAACTGACGTGTCAGCTTATGTGCCAGAGAGATCGGATACGGCATATACTCCTCTGTCTCATTCGTCGCGTAACCAAACATCATACCCTGATCGCCTGCACCGATTGCCTCGATCTGTGCATCGGACATCTTATTCTCTTTTGCTTCCAACGCCTTATCCACGCCCATGGCAATGTCTGCGGACTGTTTATCCAAAGCAACGATCACCCCGCAGGTATTGGCGTCAAATCCCTTGGATGAATCGTCGTAACCGATCTCCGCAATGGTCTCACGCACGATCTTCTGGATATCCACCTGTGCCTTTGTGGTGATTTCACCCATGACAAGTACAAGACCTGTTGTAATCGCGGTCTCACAAGCCACACGGCTCATGGGATCCTGCGCCATCATCGCATCCAACACCGCGTCTGAGATATTGTCGCAGATCTTGTCAGGATGCCCTTCAGTAACTGATTCTGACGTAAATAATAATTTTTCCATCTTCTGCCTCCTAATTTCATCATGTTCTTTTGGAATTGAAAAATCCGCCTGTTGGCGGATTATCGTCTTATTCAACATTCTTATTGTTCAAGTCGGCTATCCTCTGCCATCTTGCTCCGGGAGGCACCTTCCTCATTTTGAGGGGTTGCCGTGGCTTCTTTGGTCCCTTCTACCTCCGCCACTCTGAATAAGAGATATTCCTTGTTTATTTAATTGATATTATCACAATACAACATCATTCCGTATCTGTCAATGGAATTTTTATTAATTTGCGATCTGAAAACGGAACTTCGTAAGATCTCTCTCTGTCTTTACCTTGGAGATCTTTGCCCCCAGACCGCGCAGTTTCGTATCAAAATCCTCATATCCCCGCTCAATATAATGGATATCCTCAATCAGCGTCTCACCCTCCGCCGCCATCGCCGCAAGCGCAAGCGCCGCGCCCGCTCTGAGATCCGGTGCGCTGATGGTCGCTCCTGAATACCGTTCTACACCTGTAATGATCGCCGTATTGCTTTCTACTTTCACCTGCGCGCCCATACGTACCAGTTCATCCGCATATTTAAAACGATTATCAAAGATACTCTCCGTCACGATACTCGTTCCTTGTGCAAGCCCAAGGACCACAGTCATCTGCGGCTGCATATCTGTGGGAAATCCCGGATATGGCAGTGTCTTTACCTGCGTGCTGGAAAGCGGCTCTTTTGCAACGATCCTTACCGCGTCATCATATTCATAGATCCTACAGCCAATCTCCTGGAGCTTCGCCGTGATACATTCCAGATGCTTGGGAATGACGTTCCTGACCGTAATATCCCCTCTGGTCGCCGCCGCCGCTATCATAAAGGTCCCTGCCTCTATCTGGTCCGGAATAATGGTATAAACCGTACTATGTAATCTCTCTACGCCTTTGATACGGATTACATCCGTTCCCGCCCCTTTGATATTGGCTCCCATGCTGTTTAAAAAATTGGCAAGATCAACGACATGTGGTTCCTTGGCAACATTCTCAATAATCGTCTTCCCTGTTGCCATCGTCGCCGCCATCATGATATTGATGGTCGCTCCCACCGATACCTTATCCATAAAGATATGGGTACCACGAAGTTCTTTTGCCTCCGCTATAATACTGCCATGGGACACGCTGACTTTGGCTCCAAGGGCTTTGAAACCTTTAAGATGCTGGTCGATGGCGCGGATACCGATATTACAGCCTCCCGGAAGGGGAACCTCCGCACGTTTATATTTCCCAAGGAGCGCACCTACCATATAGTAAGAGGCGCGGATCTTCTTCATATATTCGTCCTTAATAATACAGTCATAGATATCCGAACTGTCCATCCTGACAACATGACGTTCCGGTCTCTCGACCTTTACCCCGATTCTCTCCATTGCCTGAAGAAGAACATTTGTATCCATAACATCCGGAACATTTTCTATCGTAACTGGATCATCCGTCATAACCGCAGCTGCAAGGATTGCCAGAGCGGCATTTTTAGCACCGCCGATCTCAACCTCGCCATGCAAGGGATGACCGCCGATAATTGCGTATTTTTCCATAACGCGCTCCTATAATCTATCTCATAGAAATCAATTTTTAAAAAACTTTTTAACCTAATGATAATTTTATGTAACACCTGAAACAGGTATTCTTATCCTTGTCAATCTAATATCAATTTTATCGTATTATATAACATTCATCTGCAAAAGTCAAAATAAACTCATTCCGCCGGTTATCTATGATAACCTTATCACAGATAACTAAAGGGATTCACCTGTACCCCGTTGACCAGAATTTCAAAATGAAGGTGCGGACCCGTACTTCTTCCCGTATTACCGCTGGCGGCAATGATATCTCCCTGATTTACATACTGTCCTACAGAAACATATATTTTACTCAGATGACCGTATCTGGTCTGTGTGCCATTCGGATGATTGATATAAACCACATACCCATAACCGCTTCCCCAGCCTGCTCTCGCCACCGTTCCTGCCGAAGACGCGCAGACTGCCGTACCTACCGGCGTCGCCCAGTCTACCCCCTTATGATACGTAGAAGCCCCTGCTGTCGGCGCGTTTCTTCTTCCAAAGGAGGAAGTTAATCTTCCGCCGGAGATTGGCTTGATGTAACTTGGCGGAATAATTGTACCAACCTCTATTACTTTGGCTACCGGTTCAAACAGGATCTCCTCATACAACGTCTCCCTTTCCAGTTCTGTATCGTTTCTCCTTGTTACCAGCACCGCCGCTTCATGGTAACCGGCTGACGGCTGCTGTCTGGTCACTGACTGATTGGTATACCACGCATCATTATAGATATACTCTATTGGAAGGTCATACGCCTCCTCATAACGCGCCGTTTCCGTCCACACAACAGACAACTCCGGCTCCGGCACTGTAATGATCAGTTCCTGATTTACACGGATCACTGTATTTTCATTTTCCAGCTCGTCATTGAGCGCTATGATCTCATCCAGCGGAAGACCCACCGTCAGAGAAATCTCAGAAAGCGTGTCCCCGGACTGCACCGTATAGATCTGCTGCATCTCCTGCTTTTGTGTCAGCAGTGCTCCCGCCTCCGCTTCCGGCATAATTTCCCAAACAGGCAGGTACGCCTCTACCACTTCGATCGGTTCGGAAAATTCCATACTGTTGATTCCATATTCAAATGCATCAAACCCTTGTCCTTCCTCTACCAGATCAAATGTCTCGTTCTCAGCAAGAGCTACTGCGGCTCCTGCTGTCGGAAATAACATATTCCCGTCCTCTGACGTCTCCTGTTGCTCCCCCACAATATTGGCTGTCAGGACACCCAATTCTCTGCTGTAATCCCGCACAAGTTCCACGGTATAATGATTCCCGGTATCATACATATCGACCGCATCCTGGAACATCTGCGTAACCGCCTCCGCACTCTGCAGATTGACGACGGTACCGTTCACCTTCACAGAATACGCGTGCTCCATCGTTTCCACCCTGCTGCCTGACAGGATCTCCTTCATCCGTTCTATGATCGCCTCATCCGCATCCACGGACTCCATAATGACCTCTTCTCCGACATAAGTCAGGCTGGGGACTTCGATAAAGACCGGCTCCGACTCCTGCAAAGCGATCTCCCTTCTTGCCTCCATGTAAAGCAGATCGATCTTTGCAAGATCATCCGTCGTACCCACTTGCGTTCCATTCAGATAGATGGTAAAACGGTTGTTTCCCTGAGTTTCATATCTGGGAAATACCATAAAAAAAATACAGTAACACGCAAAACAAACCATCATAGTCCTGATATATGCCAGAAGACATAATTTACAATAGCGGGAATGGGAAATATTCAAATTTCTTTTTGTTTTTTTACCAGCCATACGATTCCTTTATAACAACCATTCTTCCTGACCCTAAAATCATAACAGTTGTTATTGTACCAATAATTTATATTTCTGTAAAGTTTCTCCGTATCCTGCCGGTCTGCATTTCCGAAAAACCCCTTTATTTATTCTAAATTATATAG
>CAMWKA010000135.1 GCA_947174725.1 uncultured Lachnospiraceae bacterium
AAAGTTTCCCTTCGTCGTAAGTTCCGATATCGCCCAACAACGTGGCAAGGCTTCCTAAAATGATATCCCAGATGATGGCGCCGTTTAAGAGATTGGCTAAAATACAGCCGATAAATAGTCCGGGGATTGCTGCTGGTGTAAAAATGGGAAGAATCGTAAGCGCTTCGGAAAAGCGGATCTGAATGGCCTGACTTGCCAGCCCTAGACGGTTGGCAAGATCGGTCAGTACGACGTACAATGCAGCAATCAAAGCTGCCTGTACAAGAAACAGTGTCTTGTTTGATGTTTTCATTTTTTTGATCTCCTTAGTTTTGTTTTACGTGAGGATGGTTTCGAACTCACGGGTATAGATTGAAAAATCTTCGATTTTTCAATCGCGAATTTGTGCCTGCGGCATAGCACTAAAGTGCATTAAAGTTCGCGAGCTATGGAAAATGCATGGCTATATTATGAATGATCAGCCTTATATTGATTGACCAGCGTCTGGATAC
Source organism: uncultured Lachnospiraceae bacterium (assembly GCA_947174725.1). Lineage (GTDB taxonomy): Bacteria > Bacillota > Clostridia > Lachnospirales > Lachnospiraceae > NK4A136. The sequence continues at coordinate 492 of CAMWKA010000135.1, forward strand.
GCTCGCTGGGATTCAAAAAATCACTGATGGAAGCGTCATGATTCAAGGTGTCGATCAGATAAGCGATATATTTGCTCATGTCGCAGGTTGCATACCAAGGGCTGTCCAATAATTCAGGGGTCTGATAAATCAAGTTTGTGGTGAGGACTTTTGTGATCAGGCCTTTCTCATAGGCTTCATCAAATTTCTTCAGACCGTTAGTGAACAAACCAAAGGTGGCAAAGACGAAGATTCGGTTCGCGTTGCGGGCTTTCAGTTCGGTAGCTACTTCGATCACACTGTCGCCGGAAGAGATCATATCGTCGATGATGATCATGTCTTTGCCGGCTACACTGGTGCCGAGGAATTCATGGGCAACGATGGGGTTGCGTCCGTTGACGATCCTTGTATAATCACGTCTCTTATAAAACATACCCATATCAAGTCCAAGTACGTTGGCAATATAGATGGCGCGTCCCATACCGCCTTCATCAGGGCTGATTACCATCATGTGGTCTGAATCAAGTTTCAGATCATCAACATTTTTCAGGAGTCCTTTGATAAACTGGTAGGAAGGTTGTACCGTTTCAAATCCGTTTAAGGGGATTGCATTTTGTACGCGTGGGTCGTGGGCGTCAAAGGTAATAATATTATCCACGCCCATCTGTACCAGTTCCTGCAGTGCAAGCGCGCAGTCCAAAGATTCCCGTGCGCTTCGCTTGTGCTGACGGCTTTCGTACAGGAACGGCATGATGACCGTGATCCTTCGTGCTTTACCGCCGACGGCAGCGATGATTCGTTTGAGATCCTGATAATGATCATCGGGTGACATATGATTCTGTCTTCCAAACAAGGAATAGGTCAGACTATAATTTCCCACATCAACCAGAAGGTAAAGATCGGTTCCTCTGACAGATTCCATGATGACGCCTTTGGCTTCGCCGGAGCCAAACCTTGGAACTTTGGCATCCAGTATGTAGCTGTCTCGCTGGTATCCTGCAAAGGAAAGAGTATCTGCGTGGGCATGTTCCCTCTCGATACGCCATTTGACAAGGTATTGATTGACTTTTTCCCCAAGATGGCGGCAGCCTTCCAGAGGGATGATCCCAAGAGTACCTACCGGAATCGTTTCCAGATTACGAACTTCCTGTTTACGCATTGGCATGTGATGTGTTCCTCGCTTTCTGAATTTGCATTGTGAAATGTTTATAATATCAAGTTGTTCAACTGTTCCTTCTTTGTTGGATGCGAATATCTGTTCCGGTAAGTTTCAGCATTTCATAGTTCTTAAAAACGCGGGAAAATATACGGTCAGAGTAATGGCTTCTGATTTCATCCAGAGTAGTAAAATTAGTGGATATGATCACTGCCTTGCGGTTGCACATACGTTCATTCACAATGTTGAACAGATGCGACTTTGTAAATTCCGTGGCATATTCCGTTCCCAGATCATCAATAATCAAAAGATCAGAATGGTAAAGCGCGTCAAGCAGTTGGTCAGACAGTTCTTTCGTATACATTTTGGAAGAAATATTTTCAAACAGCCTGATTGCACTGAAATAAATTACAAATTTACCCTGATCAATCAATTCTTTTGCGACGCAGTCGGAAAGAAAAGATTTTCCCGTACCTACTGTACCATAAAAGAGGAGATTGCGGTAGTCCGAATCGAAGTTATTTATGAAATTTTTACAAGTTGCCACAGCAAGTTGAAACCGCTCCAGATCATCTCCCTGGTAATAATCATAGGAAAGATGGGAAAAATTGTTGGTTTCAAGGAGATCGCGTATCTGAGAGGCGTCATATAAAAGTTCCACTTCCAATCTGCGAAAGCAGGAGCATTTTTTGCCGTCAACATATCCGGTATCCCGGCAGATCTCGCAGGTATAGTGCGGTTCCAGATAATCCTTAGGATATCCGGCGTCTGTAAGGAGCTGTATTTTTAATGATCTCATATGTTCCAGTTTCTGGTGAAATGCATCCAGTAGATCTTTTTGAGACGGCTGCCGACCGCTCTGAGGATCCAGAAGTATGCGGGCATGCTCCATAGAAGTAGCAATAATCTGCTGATCAAGTTCCTGAAATTCGGGAATCTTTTGGTAAATTTCCGCCTTGCGCTGTACAAGCTGATGATCATTTTCTGCCCGGCGTTTCTCGTAGGTACGGCTGATAAAGTTATATTGTTGATTGGTTAAAGGCATGAAAAACTCCTTTTTCCGGTTTAATTACCGGTCAACGCTTTTTTTGCTTTCTCTAATGCGACAGCTTCCAATTCGGCAAAGTCATAGTCGTGCTGTTCGATATTGCAGAAGGAACCGGATGGTTTCTTCGAGGATGCGTAAGCGGATTGGCGGACGGTATTGTTTTTGGATTTCCGTACTGCTTCAGCAGCGTTTAACTCCTTTAGGGACCGGATGTTGTCATTGTGCCAGGATTCCAAGATGGAATTGGCATAGGAAAAACGGTTTGTGTCTGTTTTCATGACAGTGCGGTTGCAGGCTTCTTCGATCAACTCCATAGAATAAGCACATTCCACGACCCAGCGGTTGATATATTCCTGCTCTTTTTTTGCGGGAAGTCCCTGTTTCCCAAGCAGTTTCATGATTTCAATGCAGGTATTCTGGTCAAGGGCGGTGCGCTGCGCCTGTTGGAAGGATTTCGCCTGTTTGATATTGATGATGCCTGCTTCATACCAGTGGATGGCGGTCTGCTCTATAGCGCGGAAGCTTTTCTGACCTTGTCCGATGCAGTATTGCAGAAGGTAATCCGTCAGATCCAGTCCAAAACCAAGACGGTCGTAGATAAACAGAAGTGTCTTGACTTCCGGACCGCTGATGGTACGTCTGGTATATTGCTGCGCAGCAAACAGAAGCTGGTTGCTTTCGGGATTCTCCTGAAAGGCTGCAATATCTTCTAAAGTATACGCATTTTTTTCGGCAGCATAATCCAAGGAAACCGACTTTGGTTTGTCGGGAACGACTTCCAGAATGGGAGGTTCTGCAGGGGGTTCTACCGGAGAAGGAATGCACAACCGGATGCCTGTGATGTTCTGACGGCAGTCATAATCAATAGAAAGCAGATGCAGTTTTTCCCAATAGGCAAGCGCACGGATAATGTCCTTTTCCGTGTGATTAAATTTATCTGCGATTTCAGCGATATCAGTAGGAAGGTTGGCGCTGACCATGCGGAGCAGATAAAGATATACCTTGATCTGTGCGTCGTTGGCATCCTTCATGTACTGATCAATGAAACGATTAGATAACACCGTGTATCCGTCAGCGGAATCCGATGTGATGTTTAATGGTATCATGTTTACTCTCCATGCGATAACTTCCAAAGAGGGAAGTCAGGTTACGATCTTTGTATGAAAATTATATCACATCGAAATAAAAAATCAATAGCCGCAAATGGCCGGGAAGCCTTATTTTATAGGGATTTCAAGGGGATGTGGATATTGTGGATATTGTGAATAGGACATCGACATAATATGTAGAAATTTGTCGATGGATCCTCTTTTTTCAAGGAATAATTCAACTTGTTTTTTGGAAGAAAGCAATGTTATGTAAACAAAAATATCCACATTTTTATCAGTCGCAATGGACGTTTAAAGATGTAGATATTGTGGATAAGTTATTTGCCAAGAAGAGATTCGCCGATTTTTACTACATCACCGGCTCCCATAGTTATCAACAGATCCCCTTCGCTGCAATTTTGTAAAATAAAATTTTCAATGTCATCAAACAGAGGATAATAATAACATTTTGTGCCCAGAGCATCCAGTTTATTTTTTAAGTCTTTTGAGGAGATGCCGATGGTGTTTTTCTCTCTGGCCGCATAGATATCGGTCAGAATCACGAGATCTGCCATGGAAAGAGCCTTGGCAAAATCATCTAAAAACGCATGGGTGCGCGTATAGGTGTGGGGTTGGAAAACGCATACAAGGCGTTTGTGGGGATAGCCTTTTGCAGCGTCCAGAGTAGCGCGGATCTCCGTAGGATGGTGCGCGTAATCGTCAATGATAGTGATGCCGCCAATCTCTCCTTTGTATTCAAACCGCCGGTCTGTTCCGCTGAAGGAGGACAGTCCTTTCTTGATCGTCGGTATGTCAAATCCTAAAAGTTCCGACAGAGCGATGGCCGAAAGAGAATTATATACATTGTGGATGCCGACCACGGATAGTTGTATGGATTCGGGGGCGCTGTCCGGATGGTGGAGTACATAGGAAGCGCAGCCATTTTCTGAAAAAGTAATATCAGAAGGATAATAGTCGCTTTGGCTGGTACTGCCAAAGGTGATGATCCTGCAGGAAAGTCCTTCTGTAATTTCATCAAGACGTTCGATATCTCCGTTGATGATTAGTGTGCCATCTGCCGGAAGCAGCGATGCGAAACGATGGAAAGAATTGCGGATGTCATTAATATCTTTAAAAAAGTCCATATGGTCTTCTTCTATATTAAGTATGATGGCAAGCTTTGGAAAAAAGCTTAAGTAGCTGTTCGTGTACTCACAGGCTTCCGTGACAAAATATTCCGAATGTCCTATCCGCAGGTTGCCGCCGATGGTTTTTAAGATTCCTCCAATAGAAAGTGTGGGATCCGTGTCCGCGGTAAGCAGGATCTCCGAAACCATGGAAGTTGTTGTGGTTTTTCCGTGGGTGCCGCTGATGGCAATAGGGATCTGATAATTTAACATGAGCTGTCCTAACAGTTCGGCACGGCTCAGGGTAGGAATGTTGCGACGATGGACTTCAACAAACTCAGGATTATCCTCCCGGATCGCCGCGGTATAGACAACAAGATCTATGCCGTCTTTGATATTGTCGGCACGCTGCCCGTAATATATCACTGCTCCGAGGGATTCCAGATGATTCGTCAGAGGGGAGGACTGGCTGTCAGAACCGCTGATCGTAAATCCTCTGGATAAAAGAATCTCTGCCAGGCCGCTCATGCTGATGCCGCCGATCCCGATGAAGTGAACGTGGATGGGGCTCTTAAAATCAATTTGATACATAGTGCAGATATGCTCCTTCTTACGATATTCTATACATGATCATTATATTCTTGAAATAGTATTTATTGCCTGCTTCGGGTTGCAGGACGATGATTAGATCACCGCTATCATTTATTATACTCGTAAAAAAATGGATGTAAAGTCAATCCGTTCAAAACATAATGGAGAGATAAAGATAAAAGTGACAATTTTTTCGCGCTTAATTTGTGTTTATTAGACAATTTGTATAGGCGTGGATAGTTTGGACAAACTTACAATACAGGATACAAATTTGGCAATATTCACAAAAAACGGACGACAGTTTATGGCAAAATATTGCAAAATAAGCGTAAAATAGGGGGATAAAATTATGT
>CAMWKA010000136.1 GCA_947174725.1 uncultured Lachnospiraceae bacterium
ATACTAAAGTAAATCTTCTATCTTACCATCTATTGTATATATTCTGAACCAATGACACCAATCATGTGATGATGTAATGCGAATAATCGATTGCTCTTCATTCTCATATATGTAAAGGGTTCCCATTTGCTCAGTTAGATGATATCCATTTTTCTCCAGGATATCATCATATATGTAATAATGATTTCCAATAAAGGTTGATGAATTTTCATTTTCTGCTACGGTAAAACCTTTAGTCAAAAGAAAATATACAGCTAAAGTTTGAGGCATCTCATTAGTACTATAACCATATTCTTTTAAGTATTCATTAATTCCAACTATAGAAATTCCCACCCAAAGTGTTAAAAATAATATTATTATGATACTAAATAAAATTATTTTTTTTCTTTCCAGCTTCATATGATTCCTCATGCCGCCTTCGGCGAATCAGCTACAGCGCCTGCTTGCCGCGCTCGCCTGTTCTGATCCTGATGGCGTCATCCACGTCATAGACAAATATCTTGCCGTCGCCATAATTGCCTGTCCTGATCCCTTTAGAGATCTTCTCAATCAATGTTCCCGCAATAGACGCATCCACTACAGTCTCCACTTTGATCATAGGAAGCAGCTGGATCTGATTAACAGCAGAGTCAAATCCCTCATAGTGACCCTTTTGATTGCCGTATCCCTCCATGTGAAAGATATTCAATCCGGTCACGCCAAATTCCTCTAAAATCATCCGAAGTTCATTCAATTTTTCGGGTCTTGTTACTATTTCAAGTTTCTTCATCTTTTCATCCACGCCTTTCTATAATACATGATTATAGCACACTTTTTATATTTTTAAAGCCTATTTGCATTTTTTCAGCAATTTAGCAAAAATCCGACTAGGACAAATGCAGGATTGAATATACTTTTAACAAGATATGGTCCGCATAAAGGAATTTTCACATGAAAAAACATCTTCAAAAACTCCGGGACAGTTTTCTTACCGGAACACATATTGCCAAGACGCTGCTGGTCTTGGCGCTCGGCATTGGCGCTATCGCTATATCCGCCATGTACTTATCTAACGAAGCTGTTACGGCCGACAGCTCCAATGTCGTTAATGGCCGGGCTCTCCCCATTTACTGTGTCGATACCGAGTCTCCTAAGATCGCACTCACCTTCGACGCTGCATGGGGAAATGATGACACTGCCAACATTCTTGCTATTTTGGAAAAACATAATATCCAAGCCACCTTTTTTATGACCGGCGGCTGGGTAGAAAGCTACCCCGATGACGTAAAAGCAATCTACGCGGCAGGGCATGATCTGGGCAACCATTCGGAAAGCCATCCCGACATGGCAACTCTTTCCGCCGAAGAGATCCGTCAGCAGCTGATGGGACCCCATGAACGGGTTCGGGAACTAATCGGATATGAAATGATGCTGTTCCGACCGCCCTATGGCTCCTATGACAACGACCTGATCAACACCGCTTCCGAGTGTGGTTATTACACGATACAATGGGACGTTGACAACCGCGCCAGTCGAAGAAACGCGAACAATGTCTTATACTTTCCAAACAATTTCTACCTGGTTGTGCCCAACTTTGATATGGTCAATGTATGCGCGTGCAACCATCTTTTTCTCTTCCTGATCTAATTGATCAAACTCCACATGATCACATACAACCGGTTTGGTTACAGATGCTGCAGCCTCCAGCGCGGCTTCGGCAAGAACCGCACGCCGTTCTTCCATCCGGGCGATCTCTGCATTGATATATTTCATAGTGACAGCAGCTGCGTTACCACCGGCTATACCGTTGATCAGGTTCTGTATCTTTTCCTCGATCTCCTGCAGCTCTATCTTCTCCCTTGCCGACAGTCCCTTTTTCTCTGCCGGAAGCGGTTCGTCAACACACTGTTGCAGAATCCTTTTAAGTTCTTCTGCTACAATATCTTCCACCTCATTCCCCCGGATGGTAAAGAGCATATCGCAGCAGCGCTCAATATGTCCGGTACAGTTGAGATATTTTATTTTGCTTTTGACGCTAGAATTAACCAGAACACGAACCGACCTTCCGCAGGAAGCGCATTTCAACATTCCGGAAAGCCATGTTTTTTTCCCGATTCCGCTGGTCTTAATCTGCTTGTTTTTTGCCAGCTTTTTCTGACATGCCAGCCAGATCTCGGAGGATATAACACCTTTCCAATTTCCCAGGTTAAATACCGTCTCCTCTTTGGGTTTTATTCTTACTGTCCCCCGTTCTCTCTTTCCTATAAGCATTCCCCCATGCTCCCCGTCAAAATCCTCCAGCGGATTTGTAACATTCACCCCCATAGCCTTATAATATGCATATACATCTGCATCCGCTTTTACATATGCCGGATTCTTCATGAGACGGGCTAGAGACACATTACACCAGTTACTACGCTGTATTCCGGATATGCCGTTATCATCCAGATATTTTGCCAGGCTTCCTAAGGAATAATTACCGGTGGCATACAGTTCAAAGATGGTATGTCCATGCTCCATAAGATCATTTTCGCTCAGTGTAGGGCACTTTTTCCCGGCAATCTCTATGCGGCCGTTTTGAAAACCATACGGCGCAGGTCCTCCCGGCCAGTTACCAAGTTTTGTCCTGGCATAATAATTGTCCGCCACACGTTCTGCAATCGTCTCTCGTTCCAGTTGTGCGAACACCATTAGGATAAACAGCATTGCCTTGCCGATGGGCGTCGATGTGTCAAATTTTTCATTCACTGAGATAAAGTCAACATTGTGATCCTTCATGATTTCCCAGGCATTAGAAAAATCAAGCAAAGATCTTGAAAAACGATCGATCCGATATACTATGATCCTGCTGATCTTACCCTCCTGAACATCCCGCATCATCCGCTGCCATTCCGGCCGCCTAGTATTTTTTCCGGAATATCCCTTATCCCTGTATTCCTCAATATCTTCCTCCGGAATACATTCTTTTTTTGCCAATTCTATCTGTGTTTCAATGGAAATTGAATCCTTTTTATCAATAGATTGTCTCGCGTAACATGCCTGCATCCGCCACGCCCCTTACCCTTTTTTTCTGTCTTAATTTTTTTTGCAGCATCACATACTGTTCCTGCAATTTGGCACGCCTTTCCTTCACATCCGAATAATCCGGTATGACATGTTTTACTTCCATCATAGCCTGTTCCTCCTATCTCTTTAATCATACTTATGTATTCCAGAGTCCTAAATATGCTTGCCGGCGGGAATTAATCCTCCACAGGTTTCTCACCTATCCCATTCCTATGGGCATCCTCCTTCGGGGTGTATCATTATCAGCATACGGATCTCATCGCGTCTATGTGATCGCAAGCGCATAGATGATCCGCTCCTCCCGTATGCCACGTTACCGGACTTTATATATTTTTCAAGGTACACGTCAATATTTTCTGCTTACGCCCTTATCTGCTCCTATTGGCACTCTCCACGCAGTTTTTCCCACCGTGCAAACAGCTTTTTAGTCATATGCTGCTGTTTGATCAGTTCTGTCCGACGCCGGATAAAATCATATAGCTTTTCCCGGTATTTCTCCGGATCAAGCTCACCGGCTTCAATCTGCAGCAATCCTCTCTCCCATCCTGCGGTAAATTGAGGATTTAACAATGGTGCCGCCGCTTCCTGAAGAAGTTCATATACCAATTCCCCTTTCAGCGTTGTTTTGATTAGCTGTGTTTTGGCATCCAACGCGATATATTCAATAGATACCAGTTTTTTTATAATTTCTGCTCTGGTTGCCGGTGTTCCGATTCCGCATCCTGCTATAGACGCTCTCAACTGTACATCCTCAATCCGGCTCCCGACTCGCTCCATGGCAATGATCAGGCTTCCTGAGGTATATCGCTTCGATGGCACCGTCTCTCCCGGCTTCACTTCAAAAGCTGCTTCCAAGACCATTCCTGGCTCCATTTTGGCCATTAAAGGCAGCAAGGCGTCATCTTCTACTCTCCCGTCCATTTCTTTAAAACCGGGGCGAATTAAAGCCCTCAAATGGCATCCAAACAATTCACCCGCTACCACCGCCGTAATTTCCTCCACCTTGTATTCCGCCGGTTCCAAAAAAATCAAAAGAAACCGATTGACAATCATGTGATAAATGATCTTTTCCATTCCAGTCAGACCGGATCCAATCTCTCCGGTAGGTATTATTGCATAATGATCCGTAATCTTCCCATCATTGACATATCTTGTATCCCGGATAGATGCATAGCATCTTTTATCCAGTATCCCGCCGGCAGGCTCCTGAAAGTCCCGATTCCGGCACAGTCCCTCCAGTATGAATCTGGATTCATCCGCCACGGCACTAGATAACACTCTTGCATCCGTTCTCGGATAAGAGATCAGCTGCTGTTCATACAAGCTTTGCAAATACTGTAATGTTTTGTCCGGACTAATCTTTAACCGCAGCGAGCATTCATTCTGCAGATCCGCCAAATTATAAAGATATGGCGCTGGCTCCTGCTCCTCATACACATCGCAGGATGTAATCTGCAGCTTACCTTCATCGTTAAAAACAGCAGTCAGCCGATCCGCATCCTTAACTTTTCGGAACGCCATATCCTGATACAACTGTTTCTCTTTATAAAACCGGCTTTTGTCCCTTGCGCGCCATTCCATAGAAAAAGCCCCATCTTCGCAGACTGCCTTTATCCGGAAAAACTCTTCCTGAGAAAAATTCCTGATTTCACGCTCCCGATCTACCACCATACCTAAAAGGCAGATCATAACCCTGCCGACAGCTATAGAGCCTTTTTCCTGATTTAGAAAATACTTCAAATCATTTCCATAAGCCAAAGTAACCGCCCGGCTGAAATTGATTCCTATCAACCAATCTTCAATCGCTCTTAAATATGCTGCCTCGCTGACAGCGTCATATACCTTAAGATCCCTGGCGGACGCCATTCCTTTCCGAATCGCCTCCGGCGTCATGGATGATATCCAAATCCGCTTTTCCTCTGCTTTCGGATTGTGTCCCGCCTTTTCCCGGATCAGCCTCTGTATATACTCCCCTTCTCTTCCGCTGTCACCGGCATAATAGATCACATCCACGTCCCTCCGGTATAACAGCTCCTTAATCACCTTAAACTGCTTTCCAACACCCCTTATTACCTCATACTTGTATTTCTCCGGAATAAATGGCAGCGTTTCCGCGCTCCATTTTTTCATTGCCGGATCATAACTTTCCGGATAACTCATCGTAACCAGATGTCCAATACACCAGGTTATGATATACTCATCCGACTCCAGATACCCTTCACGCCTATTAACATGACCACACAACGCATCTGCATATTGCCTTGCTACAGACGGTTTTTCCGCGATAATCAGTTTTTTCATTCTTTAGCTCCTTCCTTCCACCGATCCAATAAATCAATGATGGTTTTCTCTATATCTTCCGGCGTATAGTTTTCCGGGAAATACTGATTAATGCGCTTTTCATTCATTGTAAATCTTCGTTTCGGCGCGGACATCTTCCCGATCAGGATCTCCAAAATCTGTTCTTCCTCCAGCGCACATCCCGCCCGCTTTTCCACTTCTTTTATCTTCTGTGCCTGTACTATACTTGGCACTATATTATGATCCGTCATAACCACCCATAGACGGTTCTGGCTGACCGGACGCAGAAATGACAATTCATAGCCCACATTCACCGGCATGCGCTTTGCATCAACCATATCCAGCATTGCTTTCAGCAGATGATTCAGATGCATATAACGCCGGATCTGGTTCCTTGATTCGCCAAATTCTGCCGCAAGTTTTTCGTCCGTCCGCCCCTTATCTTCTGCAGAGATCACCTTAGCGCGCATGGCGTATGCCTT
>CAMWKA010000137.1 GCA_947174725.1 uncultured Lachnospiraceae bacterium
AAGACACAGTCTTACCACTCCATGCCAGAGCAGTTTTACTTCTATGACACTCCTCGTTTTTATCTGATATTAATATTCATTATGTTGTAGCACATTTGGATTTATTATACAACATAATGACTTTTTCTGCAACTTTTACCCCATCTAATGCGGCGGAAGTGATTCCTCCCGCATATCCCGCGCCTTCCCCGCAGGGATATAGTCCCCTGATATTGCTTTGAAAATCTTCGTCACGGATGATTTTAACGGGGGAAGACGTCCTGCTCTCAATTCCGCACAATATGGTATCCGGCCGGTCAAAACCGCCCATGACCGTTCCAAAATATTGCATGGCATCTTTAAAATCCAGAGAAAGGCTTTCCGGCAGAACACCGCGGATATTTCCCCACAAATACTGTCCCTTTACTTTCGGCGACACTTCGTTCTCCCCGGAGGATTCCGCGGTAAAGTCCGACAACCTCTGTAACACAAGTTTTCCATTTCCCTGTAGATATGCCTTGTGTTCCAGTTCCTGTTGAAAGCGCATGCCATCAAAAACACCCTCACCGTAATCCCTGTGATCTACCGTCACCACGATTGCGCTGTTGGCATTGCCGGAATCACGCCCATGATAGCTCATTCCATTCACGGCAGTTCTTTCCGGTTCACTGGACGCATTGACAACATATCCTCCCGGACACATGCAGAACGAATAAACACTCCGCCCGCTTTTTACCGTATATGACATTTTGTAATCAGCCGGAGGCAGATGCTTTGTCTTCCAACCTTCTCCGTACTGTACTTCATTGATCAGCTCCTGGCTATGCTGCACGCGTAACCCCACCGCAAAAGGTTTGTGTTCCATTTTGACACCCTGATCATACAATGTAAGGAACGTATCCCTTGCGCTGTGCCCAATGCACAAGATACAACATCCCGTGCGGATGACTCGTTCCCCTTGGTGGTCCAAGACCTTGACACCGCAAATCCGGTCCTGTCCGGTCACCAGTCCTGTCATCTTTGTCTCAAAATAAAACTCTGCCCCCATAGCGATCATATGCTCTCTCAGCCTTTTCACAACGACCGCCAAAAGATCTGTCCCGATATGGGGTTTACTCAAAAACAATATTTCCTCCGGTGCGCCATGCTCCACAAAAGTCTTTAGAATATAATGGATCCGACCGGTCTTATCCTTTACCTGCGTCTGCAGTTTTCCATCTGAAAAAGTACCGGCTCCGCCTTCACCAAATTGAACATTCGTATTCTGATCAAGGATTCCTTTGTTCCAGAAATCTTCCACTGCCTGTTTTCGCTGCTCCAGACTTTTTCCCCGCTCTATCAGGATCGGACGCAGTCCCTGACAGGCAAGCAGATAACCGCACAGCAATCCTGCAGGTCCCGTGCCGATAATAACGGGACGATCCTGAAATTGTTCACCCACCGGCATCTCCAGCACAGGCGGCTGATAAACCACCGGATGATATGCTGTAACGAAGCTATTTTTTCCGGATTTCAGAATCCTTGCTTCCGTCTTCTCATCCGTCAGCGTCACAGCCACACGGTAGATCCAATACAATTTTGGCTTTTTTCTGGCGTCTAAAGATTTTTTCAGGATTCTCCAGTTGGCAATTTCCTTTGGCGAGATATGCAGAAGTTTTAAAATCTGCTTTTGTAAAAAGCTCGTTTCCTCTTGTTTCTGTTCTGTAATCAATATTTTTATCTGATCGATCTGTAGCATCCCTATAACCGTGCCTTTCCCTTGCCGCTGATTCGTTTCTGCTTACTGTAATGATACAGCGGCACTTCTACCCGCAAGATATCCTGTCGCCGCCGCAAAATGAAGATTATATCCGCCGCAGGCTCCTGCGACATTCAGCATCTCTCCCGTTAGATAAAGATGTTCCACAAGTGTCGAGGTCAGTGTATCATCTACTTCCGCCAAAGGCACACCCCCTGTAGATATCTGTGCATGCCTGTAATCATTTAACTGTTTCACTTTCACACGAAAACATTGAAACCGATCCAGCAATGTCTGAAAATCCTGTTCGGATACGGTATCAATGTTCTTTCCCGGGGCAATATTTTGGCTTTTTAGCAGCATTGTTATCAAATTTTTATGTAAGATACCGGTGAAAAAATCTTCTGCGCTGCGATGTTTCATCCGTTCCCGCCTGGAAACCATCATCCTGTTCCATTCATCCCTTTTCATATAGGGAATAAAATTCAGTAAAAAGCAGGCCTGTCTGCCTGCGCGAAATGCTTCTCCCAGATATCTGGTCAACTGGAATACGGCAATCCCGGAAAGTCCCTGATCCGTGATCTGTAGTTCCCCATCCTCCGTCGCCGTCACAATATCATCTAAGAGCAGTGAGATACGCACATCCGTCCTGATGCCGCTGATCCCTTTAAAATAATCTCCCACACAGATCGTCTGAACCAGTGCCGGATCACAGGGCAGAATATGATGTCCCAGCTGCTTACAAAGTGCATAGCCGTTTTTATACTGCTCATCATAAACGCCTGACATTCCTCCACAGGCCAGAATCACGGCATCTGCGGAGATCTTCTCTTTATGTTCTACGGTTTCTATAACAAACCGGTCATTTTGTTTTTTTATGTATCCGGCTTCATAATCCGTCCGGATGACAACTCCCTTTTCTTCCAGTTTCAGCCGCAAACAATTCAGTACTGTAGCCGCCTGCCCGCTCAACGGATAGACACAACTGTTTTTTTCTTTTGTCAGCAATCCCAAGTCTTTCCACAAATCTTCCTCGCAGAGACTGTAAGCATCCAATATTTTTTTCAGGCGTTCTACCTCATCCGTCAGATAAAAATCCTCATGCATCTCCCGGTTCGTCAGGTTGCATCTGCCGCTGCCGGTAAGAAGAAGTTTCTTTCCAATTCTGTTCTGTCTCTCCAACAGCGTCACCCTGATCCCCGGCATTGCCGCCCTGATGGCAGCCACCATACCTGACATTCCTCCGCCTATGATTACAATATTTTTCAACCTAAACCTCCATATCATCGCAATTTGAGGCTATGACTCAAATTGCTGATTGAAAAATCTTTGATTTTTCAATCTAACCATATGCCCTTCCACAACCTGCGAATTTGTGCCACAGGCACAAATTCGTGATTGAAAAATCTTTGATTTTTCAATCTAACTGGTGTATGTCTCCAGAAAATCAAAAAGTTCCGCATTACCTACGATCAGCTTAAAATTCAGGATTTCTTCCACAAGCGCAGCCGTCAGCTGATCCCTGTGGATATCCGTCGTCAATAATACAGTCCTCTTATCTTCGCGGTATACCGTAACGCAATCATCCGCAAAAGCAAGATAATAGTAATCCATTACTTCATTGTGATATGATTTTTCTATGGTCACGGACGCTGCCGAAAATACTGTCAATTCCAAACGGTACAATCCCTTTTCAATATCAATACTGTCCGGTTGGGAGCAGTAAGATTCCAACACATCATCCAGATCATTGCGGTTCCTGCCGACCCATTCTGCGGGAAGCACCGTCTCTGATTGCCTGCGAAGCCCACCCGGATAATTTTCAACGATGATCAGCTCTGTATCTGCAGTCGTTACATCCGATGCGTCTGCCGTAACTGTGATGTCTTCCTGTTCTTCCGGCATACCATTTTCCGGATAAGAAACATCCTCTGTATTTTTCGACGGAAGTTCCTGACTGTCGGAATATTCCACATATGGCACATCACGTTCTTCATATCGATATAACAGAATACAAAGCGTGAACATGGCAAGAACCATAACGCAAATCAAGCTGATTCTATAAACCTTCGACATAATAACCCCTTCCATGGCCGGAGAATGTTTCCGGCTTTCAGTCATTTTCTTATAGTATCAGCTCAAATAATTTATTTATTCAGTAATATTTCTTTTGCCTTCCTATATTTTTCCCTGCGTTTCTTCCTCTTTTCCTCAGATTCCACACCGGGATCCATAGTTCTGGTGTCATCCATGTTGTGTGCCAGATCAGCAAGCTTGACCTGACGTGCAATCGGGTCGTCCTTTAATCTTTCAATATATTCCAGATAGGGAGTTTTCGGATCGTGCGTCAGAAGCCGTACGGCCTGTGCCACCTCAGCCGGAAACTCCCTTGCGATCACATCAATACCAACGTCCGTATCTTCCACCACATCATGAAGAACTGCCGCGCAGACTGAATATTCATCTTGCATCTGTTCCGCAAGATGATACGGATGAAAAATATAAGGCAGTCCTCCTTTATCAAATTGCCCCTCATGCGCCTGATAAGCCATATTGATTGCTTTAATTGTTAACGGTGTATAAATCATATCACGCCACCATTCCTTTCGTATACGACAGGATACCGCTTCGCTCATAGGAAGATTCCAAGCAATTTACCAAGTCTCAAAAGCAGGCTTCCAAACGGAACTGCGGAAACCGAATATGCACTGATCACCTCTAACTTTGCCAGTGCGATAAAATATACCAAAAAAGAAATCAGCGCAGTTACGATCACATTGATAATTGGCGGTAAAAACAATCCGAATAAAAGAGACAGCAAAATCATTACAACCATGGTGATCATAATAGACGCCACCGGAAAATACAAGATCTTCCTGATATTTATGTGCCCTTTAATTGCCCGGCGTAAAAAGAACATTCCCAGCAGCGTATATACCGCCCCAAATACGATAACTGAAAGAATGATGCCATAAATCCCCATAGACAGCCGTTCCACCGTGATATAAGCAGTGATGCCGTTTGCCGCAAGCGCACAGATTCCTGTCAGTAAAGAAGCCAGGGACATATTGATTGCAGGGAGGATCACAAGCAGTGTCACCGACATTGCAAGCAATACGATCGCGATACATCCCATGCGGAGCAGGCGGACCACAAGCGCAGATTCCAAAAGGAAAAATCCTGTAATGATCTTATCTGACATAATAAGCGCCAACGCCATAAAGAATAGTGACACGATCATGTTATCACGGATCATGCCATGAATCTTAATACGCACTTCGTGAAGATCACCGCTCTGATATCCGATGGACAGTTTTCTTTTTTCAACGGTAGTGAGCGTCAGTACGATGACCAGAGGCAGAAAGAGTATTCCCCTGTAAATCCCTGCATAAGCGCCCCATTGATAAGTCAGCATGACTGTTTTCCCTTGAAGTTCACTTGTTTTGAAAAAGATAATCTGATCTATGATCGGATAGAGTAATACCACAAAATAACTGCCTGCCACAGGAAACACCTGCTTCAAAAGATGGATGACGATGTCTATCGTATCCATTCTTCTTTTTGCGGTATCTCTTCTTAAGAGTTTTCTAAAATATTTTCCATACATCTGATATAGGAATAACATCAGGACGCATACCGCAAAAATGCCAATAAACACCCCGACGGCAGCCCCGGCAGCGCCATAAGCATAACGTGTTTCCTGTGTTCCGAGCACATTAGCCGCCTTGATCCCCCGCGTCATAAAGATGCCGGAAAATATAGCTGTCGCAATTGCCATTACAAGCTGTCCGGTCAGAGATACAGCCAACAGTGGAAACGATCCACCCATTCCTTCAAAGTATCCCTTAAGCGTACAGGAAATACTATAACAAAATATGGCGCAGGTCAGTATAATCAACGTCAGATAACTTTTGGGGCCGATCAAAACAGACTGACATAATGAATTCGCAAAGATCCATAACAGAAGAATTACTGTAATACTGTATAAAATAGCAATCAATAAACCTGCATTCAAAATACTTTTTGCATTGCGGTACTGCCGCTGTTCCTGTCTCTTATCCCCATCTGACGCTGCCGACGACTTAATAGGTGTAGATCTCGG
>CAMWKA010000138.1 GCA_947174725.1 uncultured Lachnospiraceae bacterium
GCCGTACATAATATCCGCAAATTCCATCGTACCGGTGTTGCTGAGCCGCTGTCCGATCTCTATGGCAAAGGTCAGCACGATGATCACCGTAAAGCTGTAAATGCCGGTGATCGCCAGATACATTTTATGCTTTGCAAGCAGTCGGAAAATAGGATATGTAATCAGCAAAATCAGCATACCAATACAACCGATCACCAGAAAATGAAGCTGCTTATCTGAAAAATTATACTCATAGGCGTCATTTAATCTCAATAGATAATTATGGCACTGAGCAATCCATTCTACGATACGGTACAATATTTCTCTCATAAGAAATACGCCATCCTTTCCTGATTATTTTCATGATCCTATCAGCATCGACAGTCCATAAATCACCGCCATATGCAGCGGATAATAAATATAAAAGAGGTACTTCATGTTCCATTTTCCTCTCTGCCCATTATAACACGCCAGAGGAAACAGCGCGATAAGAGAATACCACTGGATATCGCCCAGAGAGAACGCTGTCAGCGCCATGCCTGCCGCCGCCAGAACCAGTCTCTGTTTCTGATCTCTGCCTAAGACGATCAGCACCGGCAGAAGGATCCCGTAAAATCCATAATCAAAGGAAATGTACCGTCCGCCCGGCAGCAGCCTGATCTCGCCGCAGATCACCGCCGTTAATAGGATCAATCCCACCGGAAGAAACCACAGCAATCTCTTATTGAGTTGTCCGGTATCTTCCGCCAGATTTTTTACTCTGTTTTCTACCCACAACACTACATAGGAAAGCAGGATGGATACCGAAAATGTCATTAATATTCCCTGATAAACGCTTCGTTCCGTAATATAATATACGATCTGACAAAGCAGACCAAGCGCAAATATTCTAAAGAAATAATTTCTCTTATTTTTAGTATATCGGCATCCCTCCGCTATCATATAAGCAAAGATCGGAAATGCCAGTCTGCCAAGTATGCGAAAAGGCATGTAATTGTTCATCAAAAGCAATCCCGTATGATCTATGGTCATTGTGACCAGCGCAATGATCTTTAGGGCATTGGCGCTTAATTTATTGATCTTATTCATAAAATATCTACCTTTTTTGTACCGATTATATTCCTCCCTCTGCATTTGGTCAAGTATTCGCCTGTTACGGCAGAGATTTTGTTTTTCTAATATTTTCACATATTTTTTAATGTTCATGACAAAATGAAAGTATATAGAAGTACTGCAAAAAACGATTTATTTGTCAAAAGACAATAAATCGGGGAAAACTTTTGATATGAGATCGATATAATGATGAAAGGAGTTATTTATGGATTACAAAAAGTGTGCTGCGGAAATTCTGGCGGCGGTCGGTGAAAGCAAAAATATTGTCAGCGCCGCCCACTGCGCAACAAGACTAAGACTGGTCATTGCCGATAACAGCAAGGTGAAGAAAAATATTCTGGAGAATGTTGACGGAGTAAAAGGTGTATTTGAATCCTCCGGTCAGCTTCAGATTATCATAGGAACCGGTACGGTAAACAAGGTATATGACGAATTTATCAGCGCGGCCGGAATCACAGCCGCTACCAAAGAGGAAGTAAAGCAGGCAGCAGCGGCGCGGGGCAATATTCTTCAACGAATCATCAAGACTCTTGGTGATGTGTTTGTGCCGATTATTCCTGCAATTGTTGCCGGCGGTCTTATTATGGGTATTATGGAAGCCCTCAACTTTATGAGCAATAACGACATTATCGCAATTGATCAAAGTGGCTACCTTTTTCAGATCATCAATATGCTTTCTAACGCTGCGTTTACATTTCTTCCGATCCTGATTGGATATAGTGCGGCTAAGGTGTTTGGAGGAAATCCGTATCTGGGCGCGGTTCTTGCAATGTTTCTCATCCATCCTAATCTGCAGAATGCCTATACGGTTTCAACCGAGGGAGTGGCGCAGAGCTTTAGCATCTTTGGATTGTATAATGTAAATATGGTTGGTTATCAGGGACATGTCATTCCGATCATTATGGCTTCCCTTATACTTGCCACTGTGGAGAAAAAACTGCACAAAATAGTTCCAGAAATTATAGACCTGTTTGTGACTCCACTGGTCAGTCTGTTAGTTGCCGGACTTCTGACATTTACTTTTATCGGACCGTTATTTGTAGCTATTGAAAATTGGGTTCTCTGGTTTGTTCAAAAACTGATTACGATTCCGTATGGCATCGGCAGCTTTATTATGGGAGGCATTTATTCAACGACCGTTGTCGGCGGTGTTCATCATATGTATACTGTTATCGATATGGGACAAATCGCGCAGTATGGTTACACATACTGGCTTCCGATTGCTTCCGCCGCAAATGTGGCGCAGGGCGGCGCTTGTCTTGCTGTAGCCTTAAAGAGTAAAAATAAAAAAATAAAAAGTATTGCAGCTCCCTCTTCTCTTTCCTGTATGCTTGGAATCACGGAACCTGCTATTTTTGGTGTCAATATCAGATTCTTAAAGCCGTTTATCTTCGGTGCTATAGGCGGAGCAGTCGGCGCATGTATGGCTTCCATCATGCAGCTTGGTGCAAGCGCTACCGGCGTTACGGGTCTGTTTGCAATACTTCTTCATCTTCATGCACCTTTAAAATATATTGCTGTCATTGGCACGGCTGCAGCTGTTGCCTTTCTTCTGACATGGTTCTTTGGTTATAAAGATACTGTGGAAGAAGGCTCTACAGAAACAACAACTCCGCCGGAGGATAAAAACGCAACTGCAGAAAAATTTTCCGAGAAGGAAATTACAATTGCATCACCCCTAACAGGCAGGGTAGTCGCCTTGAGCGATGTTCCTGATGAAACCTTTGCGGCAGGAGTTCTGGGAGAAGGCGCTGCAATAGAACCATCAGAAGGCAAGGTGGTAGCTCCGGCAGATGGTGTTGTAAGTTCGCTGTTCGATACGTATCACGCAATAGGACTGACCCTTGATAATGGCGCCGAAGTGTTGATTCATGTAGGAATCAATACGGTGGAACTGAACGGGGAATTTTATGAGGCGCATATCAAAGACGGCGACAGAATCAGCAAAGGGCAATTGTTAATTACTTTTGACAAGGCAGCGATAGAAGAAAAGGGTTATCAAACCATTACTCCGGTAATCATCTCAAATACGGATGAGTATGCCGCTGTGACAAAAACAAAATCAGATACTTTGAATATGGGTGAAGATCTGATATATTTAAAGAGATAATTATAAAATTATCAAACGGTAATAATAGATAATAAAATGACGCGGCTGAAAGGAGCATGGAAAAAAGTATGGATAAAACATCACAAAATACAAAATGGAGACAGAAACTTCATTTAGAACCACCGATTGGCTGGCTCAATGATCCAAACGGCTTATGCTGGTTTCAGGGAAAATATCATGTATATTTTCAATATGCGCCTGACGATATTAATGGCGGCGTAAAAAAAAGCTGGGGACATTACCAAAGTCCTGATATGATCAACTGGGAATTTACGGGAACAGTTCTTGTTCCCGATATTCCCGAAGACAGGGACGGCGTATATTCCGGCAGCGCTATTGTCCGGAATGATACGTTGCATCTGTTTTATACCGGAAATGTTAAGGAAAAGGGAAATTATGACTATGTTCTGAACGGTCGTGGCGCGAACGTCATTCATGTGACCACGAACGACGGCCATCATATGAGCGAAAAAAAGGTGGTGCTCAGAAATAGCGACTATCCGGATTTTTGTTCCTGCCATGTCAGAGATCCTAAGGTTTGGCAGGAAAACGAAATGTATTATATGATTCTGGGCGCAAGGACACGGGACGATAAGGGTTGTGTTCTATTCTATCAATCCCGGGATCTTGATACATGGGAATATGTGAGAACGTATGATGTGCCGGATATGGGATATATGTGGGAGTGCCCGGATTGTTTTATGATAGATGGGCATAGATATATAGGAATCTCACCGCAGGGTCTTCCTCGGGAAACCGAGAGAAACCAGAACATTTTTTCTTCGGGATATTTTTTAAATAGAGATTTTAAAGAATTTGATTACGGATTTGATTTTTACGCGCCGCAGACATTTGAAGCACCTGATGGCAGACGTATTTTAATTGGATGGATGGGCATCGGTGACTCTGCATATACCAATCCCACCGCTGCGCTGGGATGGCAGCACTGCCTGACGATTCCACGAGAGCTTTCAAGACTTGAAGATGGAACTCTGCTTCAGAATCCGGTGAAGGAATATGAATTTTTAAGAGAGGAAAAGATCGCTCTTAAAGGAGAGCAAAAGGTATCACTTCCCTTCGATCTGACCGCACAAATCAATGGGGATTTTGAAATTGTTATTAATAACGGTCTGACATTAAGCCTTCGGGAAAATATGTTTTACATGGATTTTAACAATCAGCCTATGGGATATGGCAGGACGATACGGCGCGTCAGGACAGAGCAATGTCGGGATATCCGTATGATTGCGGATATGTCGAGTATTGAAGTATATCTTGACGGCGGAAGATACGTTATGAGTACCCGGTTTTATCCCGATGATGAAAATGTACAAATAACGACAAATGGAATTAATGCGGAACTATATAAAATGAAAGGTATGGTTATTAGTATAAATGAAAAATGATACCCTGATCGCAATTGGAGAAGCTTTGATTGATTTTATACCCGATAAAAGCGGCTGCGAATTTTATGAGGTAAAAAGTTTTCTTCCCGCTGTAGGCGGCGCTCCGGCCAATGTGTGCGGCGCGTTTTCCAGACTTGGCGGAAAATCAAGGATGATTACCCAGCTTGGTGCGGATCCCTTTGGAGATAAAATAACAAGAACCCTCGCCGGGGCTGGTATAGATACATCCTCCATCTGTTATACGGAGAAAGCCAATACCGCGCTGGCGTTTGTGAGCCTTGCAAAAGACGGAAACCGAACATTTTCTTTTTACCGTAAGCCGTCGGCTGATATGCTGTTAAATGAAGATCAAATCAAACAGGAATGGTTTGATAATGCATTTGCCCTGCATTTTTGCAGCGTATCTCTGGGAGATTTTCCCATGCGCGGAGCGCATATCAAAGCGGTTGAGGCTGCACGAAAGGAAAATGCTTTGATTAGTTTTGATCCAAATCTGCGCTTTCAACTTTGGGATGATAAGGTTGAATTAAAAAACGTGATATGGAAATTTATTGGTATGACGGATATCTTAAAAATTTCCGATGAAGAACTGGAATTTATCACCGGCATGGATACCATTGAGAAAGCGCTCCCCATATTTTTTGAGAAAGGCGTTAAACTTGTAATATTTACCTGCGGAAGCAACGGAGCCTATTCTTTAACCCGGAATAGTCATACATTTTCACCGGCAGTCAAGGTGAAAGCTGTGGACACTACCGGCGCAGGAGACGGGTTTATCGGCTCGTTTTTATGGAAACTTCACGAGCTGGGAATTTCCGCAGACAGCATAGGCTCTCTGACGGAAGCGGATATGAATTCACTGCTGGAATTTGCAAATAAATTCTGTGCCATCAGCGTGCAATCCCCCGGAGCAATTGACTCATATCCTTCGCTGGAAGAAATCTAAAAAGCACGGATTTCCAGAAACTTGCAAAATATGTCGGAATATGTTAGTATATATGGGTATGCGGCGTTTGCCGCTATGACGTACTTTGTAGTTTTCTTAGTTAAAAAAGAAAGAGGAATGCAGCTTTTGCTGCGCCCGTGAAGGATGAAGCATACTTCTTAATAGTATTTTGCGGGCAATCAGAGTATGTTCAGTCCAGTGGCAATAAGCATGGCTTTATTGCTTCAAAGCCTTTTCTCTTTCTTTTTTATAT
>CAMWKA010000139.1 GCA_947174725.1 uncultured Lachnospiraceae bacterium
GAACAGTAGTCTGATACTGCC
The DNA here is from genome assembly GCA_947174725.1 of uncultured Lachnospiraceae bacterium. GTDB lineage: Bacteria > Bacillota > Clostridia > Lachnospirales > Lachnospiraceae > NK4A136. The sequence continues at coordinate 22 of CAMWKA010000139.1, forward strand.
GATGAAAAATTTTATCAATGACAGTTATTGCAGAGATATCTCCATGAAGGTCAGAGCGCAGCAGAAAGTGAAACGAATGGAGGGAAAATATATCGGTGCGTTTGCTGTTTATGGTTATCGGAAGGATCCGGAAGATAAAAACCGTCTGATAGTTGATGATTATGCTGCAGATATTGTAAGACTAATCTTTGCGTGGAAGATAGAGGGTATGAGTCTGGGCGCAATTGCGGAAAAGCTGAATGTTACAGGCGTTCTGTCTCCAATGGAATATAAAAAGTCGTTGGGGATGAAGTATGATACAGGATTTGCGGGAGTCATGACCGCAAAATGGGCGGCTGCGTCTGTGAAACGTATTTTGGAAAATCCCGTATATGTAGGAACTATGGTGCAGGGAAAACGGGAGAAAGTAAATTATAAGGTAAAAAGGAGCATTATGAAACCGCAGAATGAATGGATCTGTGTAAAAAACACCCATGAAGCCATTATATCAGAGGCTGCATTTTTTGCGGTTCAGGAGTTATTGAAATATGATGGAAGGGCTTCCGGCAACACCGATACGGCAAATCTGTTCAGTGGTATTTTGATGTGCGCGGATTGTAAAGCGCCTATGGTAAAAAAAGTCAATTCCTATAAAGGTAAAAAGAAAGTATTTTATATCTGCCAGACAAAAAACAAGTCTATGGGGTGCAGCAGGCACAGTATCGAGGAGGATGTCTTAAAAAGAATCGTATTATCGGAAATCAACAAATACTTTGATTTATTGATATGCCATTCGGACGCAGCAGAGACGATAGATAAAATGAACGTTGATTACGGACGGATGTCTGGATATGAGATGCAGATAGCGGCGTTTCGGGAAAAACATCGGGCATATTACAGATTAAAAAACGGTCTGGACGTTGATTTAAAGGAAGGCTTGATCGATCAAAAGGAATATGGTGAATTTTATCATTTATACGAGAGAAAATGCGGCGATCTGGAAAACGCCATAGGCGGACATAGAAAGATCCTAAAAGAAATGCTTCGTAATGGCGCTGCGGCATGTGAAAAGCTGGAAAAGATCAGGGCGACAAGGGAACTTCAGGTACTGGACAGGGAACTGCTTGTGACAGCAGTCCGTAAGATTGCTGTCCATGAGAAGAAAAGATTAGAGATAGCGTTTCGGTTTTCTGATGGGAGGTAATAAATTGAAAAATCAAAGAGTTTTTCAAAACCGAATAAATTCGGTTTGCAATTATTGTGCCTGCGGCAGCATACAACAAAAAGCTTACGCTTTTCGTTGTCAAGAATCGCAGGTTCTGGAAAGGCATGGTTATTAATGGCAAGAACAGGAAAAAGGTATTTGGAAACGCCGGTAAGACAGGAAGCAAAGGAAGCATCTGCCGTAATATATTCTGTTGGAATATACAGTCGGTTGTCCGTAGATCATGATGACAGAAAATCTGAATCCATAGAAAATCAGATTGAAATGATTCGTCAGTATATTGCCAGGGAAAACGCTGATCCCCAAAAAAAACAGAGATTTGAAATATTTGATACTTATATAGATCGGGGAATCTCAGGCGTTTCTTTTGAGAGGACGGGATTCGGCAGATTGATGAACGATATAAGGAATCATCATGTTAATTGTATAATGGTAAAGGATCTATCCAGATTTGGCAGAGACTATTTGGAAACGGGCAATTATATAGAAAAGATTTTCCCTTTTTTAGGAGTCCGGTTTATTGCGGTGACGGACGGGTTTGATTCCATGTCTGAAAATGTTTCGGACAGAAAACTGGACATGAACATCAGGAATCTGGTCAATGATATGTATGCGAAGGATATCTCAAAAAAAGTAATGAATGCAAGAAAAATGGCGGCCGGGAGAGGGGCGTATACCGGGGGCGCAGCGCCTTATGGATATATTACGGAACAAACAGGCGGTATCAGGAAACTGGTGATCCATCCTGAAAACGCAAAGATCATACGTTCCCTTTTTGAACGTTTTGCCGCCGGTAGTTCCTTTGAAGAAATCGTATCATGGCTTTATCGGAATAAAGTGCATCGAATCAGCGATTATAATAAATATGGACATACATATGGAATCAGCGGAGAGATGCTTCATCAGTGGAATCCGGGCGTGATTAGAGGAATCTTATCAAATCCGGTATACACGGGGAAACTTGTGCAGCGCAGGAGAAGAGAAGGCTTGCAGGAGGGACAGAAAGGAATCAGTGATACGCAGGGACAGGAAAGGATCATTGTGGCAAATAGTCATGAACCAATCATAGGGCAGGGACTGTTCGATCAGGTGAATGTAAAATTGAAAGAAAGGGAGAAGGGATCTGCCGATAAGAGGAGATCAGGAAAGGACGCTATAGCGGATGAGGGAAATATGTTCCGGCATATTCTTTATTGCAGAAACTGTGGTGGTAAGATGCATGCGGTATATTACTTAAGCAGAGTGGATGGGAAAAAGAGTTATTCCTATTATTGCAGGAACGCTTATTATATGGATGAGAGGAGATGTTCTAAACAATATATCAAAGAAAGAACGCTTGAACGCATTTGCTCAGAGCGGATCAGACAAATCTTAAAGGAAAAACAGGTTTCTTCCAAGGCACTGATGGAGATGAATCATTCCGAATGGGAAAAAAAGAAAACGGTGTATCTTGAGGAACAGAATCAAATCATGCGGGAGAAATACAAACTCAGTAACCGGGCCGGAATGATGTATATGGAATATAAGGAGGGACTGGTAAGCTGTCAGGAGTATTCCGCATTTCGGGAACATAGAATGAGGCAGGAAGATTTTTATGAGAAGAGAATGTGGGAAATCCGGCAAAAAATAAGAAAAATGGAAATTAGGGAAGAGGAACAGAATCAATTTTTATGCGCTCTGCAAAAGACGGAAGGGTATCAAAGACTGAATATTCAGTTCATAGAAGCCTTGATTGAAAAAATCGACGTTTCATCGGATGGAATGATCGATATCCGGTTCCGGTTTCATCATAAAGACGGGGGTGTATGCGATGGATGAAAAACAACGATTGTCATACGGCGGCATCGGATACGGCATGACTGGTGGTTATTCAGGTGATAGCAACCGCAGACGTGAAAGAGACCTTCATGGTAAAATCGCGGGATACTACCGCCTTTCCATGGAGGATGATGATATTAAGGAAGAAAGCAACAGTATTACCAACCAGAGACTACTGATCAGGCGGTATATATTAGACCATCCGGAACTTTCCCATTACGAATACTGTGAATTTTATGATGATGGATTTTCGGGAACCACCATGAACAGACCGGGGATGCAGACGATGCTTGAAAAAATAAAGAAGAATGAGATCCAGTGCGTAATTGTCAAAGATCTATCTCGGTTTTCCAGAGATTACATTGAATTGGGCGATTACATGGAGCAGATTTTTCCCTTTATGGGCGTCCGCTTTATCTCCATTGCAGAGCGTTATGACAGTCAGGAGAAGATGGGAAAAACGGCGGATATGGAGATTGGGTTTCAAAGTCTGCTGGCGGATTTTTATTGTAAGGATATTTCCGAAAAAGTAAGAAGTTCTATAACGGTGAAGAAAAATCAGGGCAAATACGCAACCGGGAATACTCCCTTTGGGTATCGGAAAGATGAAAATGACAGGGAGGAATTACTGATTGTGCAGGAAGAGGCCAAAGTGGTCAGACATATTTTTGAACTGTCCATGGCAGGACAGAATCTGACGCGGATCTGCAGGACATTGAATGATGAAAAGATACCTACGCCGTTGGAATATAAAAACCAAAGAAAAAAACAGAACCGGAAGGAACTGCAGCAGGAACATAAATACTGGCAGCCGGGGACTGTAAGAACCATACTGACCAATGAAAGTTATCATGGAAGTATGGTTTTTCATAAATCTGTTCAGGCGCAGGTAGGCGGAAATCGGACTTTATTAAGACTGCGGGAGGAATGGGGCGTATTGGAGAACCATCACCCCGCAATCGTTAGTAAAGAAGTGTTTGATAAGGTACAGGAAAAATTTTCCCGTAAAAAAGCGGCGGTAAAGGAACCTGTTTTATACGCGTTGAAGGGAAAATCGTATTGCGGATACTGTGGACGCAGACTGAGGGTTATGAAACTGGCAGGCGGCAGACTTTGTTATTATTGTCCGAATCAAAGTTTGAGCAGTCATAATAAATGTCTCTGCGGCGGCGTTCGTAATGAACGATTGGAGAAAATCGTGCTGGAAGAATTACAGATGCAGATAGGGAGGCTGGCAGATACGGCGGGCGTCAGCAGGGAAGCGGCAGAACGGCAGCGGGTAGCCATTAGGAAAATCGGTAAAGAAATCATGGCTGCAGAGGCAGGGATAGCGGAATTGACGAAAAGAAAAGCCAGTCTGCTGGAGGCATATCATAGGGCCGCTTATACCAGGGAGCAGTATATGGAATCCTGCAGACGGCTGGAGCGGCAGATTTCTGAAAAGAGGATATGGCTGAAGAAGCGAAAGGAGCAGCTGGATTCCTATCGTGATCTGTTGAACGCGGATATGGGAGATGATGAGAATCTCAGGCAATATGCCGGTTTTGAAAGCCTTACAAAAGAAATGGCGGATGCGTTTATAGAAAAAATAATAATAAGTAATGAGAGAACCATAGATATTTATTGGAAATTCAATCAAAATCACACGTTTGATTTGTAGCAATTATTTAACACCAGCGGGAATTGTCAGGGGAAATGACCGCTTTTTATACGGGGAGAAGGTAAAGGCGTATCTGATCCGGGGTGCGCGCAGACTTTCGGGGATTCAGAAATATCCGGATGAACGGGTCGGCTGGGGAGCGTTGTGTGTGAGGGATAGTATACCCACTTGAAGCAGTAGAGGTTGCGAGGTGAAATTTTTATTAAGTACGTGTTCTGCATCATGGTTCGCTTAGGTTATGATGGAAAATAAGCATAATTGTATGGTCATCTAGCAAAAAGTGTGGTACACTTATAAAGTCCATGATTTGCCAAATTTAAATAGTACAAAAATCAGGAGGAAAAACAGATGAGCGGAAAATATGCAGGAACACAGACGGAAAAGAATCTGGAGGCGGCATTTGCCGGTGAGTCCCAGGCGAGAAATAAGTATACCTACTTTGCTTCTGCGGCAAAGAAAGAGGGTTTTGAACAGATTGCAGCGATGTTCCTCAAGACGGCGGACAATGAGAAGGAGCATGCCAAGATGTGGTTCAAGGAGCTGAACGGTATCGGGGATACAGTTGCGAATCTGAATGCTGCAGCCGAAGGGGAGAATTTCGAGTGGACAGATATGTATGAGGACTTTGCCAAAACGGCCGAGGAAGAGGGCTTTCCGGAGTTGGCATCAAAGTTCCGCATGGTAGCTGCTATCGAGAAGCATCATGAAGAACGTTATCGGGCGCTTCTGAAGAATGTGGAAATGGCGGAGGTGTTTGCCAAGAGCGAGGTGAAAGTATGGGAATGCCGTAACTGTGGACATATCGTTGTGGGAACCAACGCGCCGGAGGTCTGTCCTGTGTGCGCACATCCGCAGGCGTATTTTGAGGTTAGCGCGGAGAATTATTAATTCTTGTGAGGAATGTTGGATGTCTGAACCTGATGTAAGAGTGTTTTACAAAGATGAAATTCTGGTGTATTCATTATGATTTATGCAATAAATTAAAGGGTTTCGGATAATTATCTGAAACCCTTTATAATGAACTTTACCATACATACATGATAAGAATAATGAATTTACAGGTATGAATGAACAGCAGGCAAAGGATAGGATTC
>CAMWKA010000140.1 GCA_947174725.1 uncultured Lachnospiraceae bacterium
GTAAAGCAACATAATTCCACTGCAAATCAGCGCTTCCTTAGTCTACGTTTATACTTCCTTCAGTGACTCAGCTACCACTGCTGCCAGAGCGATGGAATTAACTTTCGTCTCCGTGGAATCCGATCTGGATGTTAAGATGACCGGTGCCTTTGTACCTGTTAAGATGCATCCGTTTTTGCAGTCGCAAAGGTGCGTCAACGCCTTATAGGTAATGTTGCCTGCATGAATATCCGGGAACAGGATCACGTCAGCATCGCCAACGATCTTTCTTCCCTCTGCTCCCTTATGCTTTGCAGCTTCCGGATCGATGGCGAGGTCAAGTGACAGCGGTCCATCTACAACACAACCTGTGATCTTTCCTTCCTCACACATCTTTGTCAGCTCATCTGCCTCTACCGTAACCTGCATCTTCGGATTAACCACTTCAACTGCCGCCACAGGAGCCACCTTCGGATTCGGGATACCGCATGCATGAACAACGCTTACCGTATTCTCGATAATGCTGACTTTATCCTCCAGAGTCGGATAAGGAATAAACGCAACATCCGTTAAGAACAGGAGCTTCTCATGACCCTTGATCTCGAATACTGCCACATGCGAGAGCGGCTTGCCGGTACGGAGTCCGACTTCTTTATCCAGCACACTCTTTAAGAAGGATTTTGTATCTACCAATCCCTTCATATACATATCCGCTTTTTTGTTATGTACCAGTTCTACCGCTTTATGCGCCGCTTCCAGCGTATCCTTCTCATCGATCAGTTCATAGTTGGAAAGATCAATACCGAGTTCTTCTGCGATCGGAGTGATCTTCTCCATGTCGCCTACCAGGATTGCATCCGCAATACCGCGCTTGCGCGCTTCCTCAACTGCCTCCATCACAGGCGCGTCCTGTGCCACCGCAACAGACACTTTTTTTCTGCTGCACTGAGATACCTTTGATAATAAATCATCAAATCCCTTACTCATTTTTTCCTCCATCCCGAAGCATGAAAAATACTTCGCTATTCGTATTTTCTAAATGTTATATCAGCATAATAATCAGCCTACCAAAAATAGTATCACTTTCGGAAGAAAAAATCAATTTTTATCTAAAACTTAATCATAAAACTCATATCCTCTCTGGGCGATTCAGTTCCGACATAAGAACCTTCCTCGTCATAACCGCCTTCGGCAGGTATGAATATCATGTATTCGGAAGCGCTATCAAAGTTCTGGATCTCAAAGCTTTGCTCAAATTCGATCCATCCCGTCCCCTCGCTGCGGACCTCCGGGCTGCAGGATGCATTCATGCGCAGTTCGTTTGGCGCATACCGCACGCCGCTGCTATCCTCGCAGAAAAACAATGCGCCACGCAGAATTTCAAAATCTTCCTCACTATAAACGGTCCATTTCAGGGTAAAACTTACCTTAGAAGGCGCCGTCTGTACATCGCATACCTCAACTGTGCCATACGACAGTTCAAAACACTGGTCTTCCGCCGTACTTATGCTGCCCAGCTTATCGGATTCTATTGTGAATGTAAAATCCTGTTTTTCTCCTGATGCCATATAGACCTGCACCGTAACATCCAGCTTCTCCGGATTGGATTCTGCAAGCTCCTCATCCATAATAGAGACTTCACATTGCCATATGCCGCTGCCTTCCTCTAACTCGACCACATATTCAAGCCTGTTATCCGTACCATTGATAATGACGTGATCGCCGAACGCAAGTTCAGGAAGTCCACAGGACTCCGCAAGAAACAAAAGCGTCGCGCCGTCATAGTATACGTCTGTCACAGTAAAAAGCGATTCCTGCTCCACAACTTCGCCCCGTCCGTCATTTACAGAAACAGCATCCCGTCCATCGTCTACATGAACGATCATTCCTCCAGCCTCCTGACCGTTTACCCCAAGTTCTGCAAGCCATCTGGTAAAAACGGGGAACTCCGCCGCCATCACTGTACCGCTTACAAGGATCAGGCATGCCGCCACAGGAATTGCCGTTCTGGCAAAATGAAAGCGCTTTCTTTTGCTGATCCTCTGTTCTGATACCGCATTGTTTACACATTGCCGGAAGCTTTCAGGTGTACGTGGAAATTCCTGTTTCAATGTTTCTTTAAATGATCCCATAAACATTTTCCTCCTCTAAAATCGATTTCAGCTTGTCCCGTCCTCTGCTCAGACGGCTTTTTACCGTTCCAATGCCTGTGTTCATGATCTGGGCGATTTCCTTAACGGAGTATCCCTCCAGATAATGCAGCACAATGGTAAGTCGATATTCCTTTTTCAACAAAAACAAAGCCTGATACAGTTCCGAATAATCCTCCGTACCATATTCCGATTCTTCCCCACAGTCAGAATACGGAGCAAATCTCTCACGCTTTCTTAAAATGTGATAGCACTCGTTGATAACGATCCGGGTCAGCCACGTCTTAGCGAATTGTTCTTTCTTTAACGTATGCAGTTTCGCAAAGGCAATGGCAATCGCTTCCTGTACAGCATCTTCACAGTCCGCGTCGTTTTTCAAAATAGACTTGGAAATGTGATAGAGACTGTCGGTTGATTGAATCACAATCTCCGCCAATTCTTTTTTATTCATGTTTTTTTCCTCCTCCCTTCTACTGATTAGAGAGAATAAAGGTAAAAAAGGTTGCAGTAAAAAAGAGAACTTCTAAAAGAAGTTCTCTAACCTCTTAGGAAGTTCTCCTTCATTCAAGAACCATTTCTTTTTTATACCACACCAGCCAGAGAAAAATTGGTCGCTCTGATCAGCGGCTGCTCCTCCGCCATATTCCTCCTAATGGTCATTGCGTTTTCCCCTCTTGTCTCTTCCAACTTATCCTGTGCGGCCTCCTGCAGTCTCCTGTTCGTCTGCCCAATAGCGGAGAACTGCGCATTAACTGCCCTCTGTGCCCGTTCCTCCTGCTCTTTCAGTTCTTCCCTCTTTTTCGTGACATCACCGCCCCGGTCTTCATCCTGTTTGATCTCTCCCTTGAGGATGACAATGTCATTTTCAAGTCTCGCAACGATCGTACCCTGTTTTTTTGCACGCTCCGCCGCCTCGTCTTCCGCGATCATTGACTGCATTTCCCTTTTAGAAAAGCCCGGAATCTTCTCTTTGTCATCTTCCGGCTTGGTTTTCTCATCTTCTTCTGCAATGCCGGATTTTTCAGTCTGCTTCTCTATCTTAAAACCGTCTGTTCCTGTCTGCCCTGCTGCGGCTTCTCCCGCCTTCGCCTGATCTGCACCTTTCTTTTGGGCATCTGCTTTTTCCGGCTTACTCTCTGATACATTTTCCTTCATTCTTTGGATCTGTGCTTCTTTCTTCTCTGCTTTTGCCGCTTCCTCTTTCGCAGCCTTCTCTTTTTCTTTTGCCTCGGCTGCATTTTCCTTTACTGTTTGCGCAGCCCTGCTCTCTCCGTCTGCTTCCGTTCCTTTAACAGCAGACTGTCCGTCCGCCAAGGCTTCCTTCTGGCTTTCCTTACCCGCCTCAGCCTCACTGATCCTAAGCTTCGTCTTCAGACTGCTCAACTCCTGCTGCAGTTCCTGACGCCGCTTCATCTTTTCATCAACTGTAAGATCCTGTTTGGAGGAAAACGCCTGTTTTTGCCGTTCCACATCAGAAATATCATTCTCGATACTCTTGCTTTCCGTATCGACTGTTTTTACTTCCTGCTTCCGCACGGCGGAAACACTTCTTACAGAAGTGGTATTTCCTATTGCACTGATACTTCCAATCTTCATACGCAGGCCTCCTTGCTGTAAACGAACTAATCCCCATGCCGCCTTGGGCGGCTCGAATAAAAATGAATTTCCCTAAAGATTACATCTGTTTTCCCATTGGGAAAAATTGCTAGTTAGTTTCATTATATAAGCAAATACCAAAAATTGCAATATCTAAGCCGCAAAAAATCAACCGGATGCTTGAAATTATAGCGTACTGCCGCTTATAGTCACGTCCTGAATCATGACCGGCTTACCACTTTTACAGTACAACTCACATATCTCACCATAGTCTCCATACATGCCATCACTACGCACCACCGCTCTCGCATAGTCACCGCTGTCGTCATAGATTCCCCACCCGGCATCTCTGTACTCCCGGCATATTTTATTAAAATTTTCAAAAAGGACCGGATTCTGATTCCTGTATAGACAATCTTCCGTCTGGCAAGGGATCCACCACAGCGCCACATCCTGCTGTCCACGGAACGTTTCCAATGTGGATTTCATTTTCTGCAAATAGGCATCTTCTCCCTGTAGTAAGCCCATCAGAGAGGTCACATACAACACGGTCTTTTTGGTCTTCCCCGTATCATCCCGCATCAGCCTCTGCCACTCTTGAGGTACAGGAGCCCTTTCACCTTCCTCTCTCACCCTCTCCCACTCAGGAAGTTCTTGATATACTCCCGCCTCAAGACCGTCCTCCAACACCCATGCAGCCTGTTGCTGCAACAGTTTCAGCTGCGATTTATAATAGGGATAGTCATGACAGCCATGATACACCGGATTGCGGTAATCCCCGAAAGTGTAGCGCAATACATTGTGATAGTCTACCGGAACCGGTATCCAAGTCACTTCGTAGCCCATAGGAATCGCCCTACTAAACCACTCTTTCTTCCATCTGCCTGCCAGTCCGGTAAGGTTTGCCTGAAACGACACCATTTCGTCACATTCCTCCGCCCGGTACATCATGCATATATTGTCATAGATACGAAACAACTGATTGCGGATATTTTGGATGCTCTTTTCCGCATCCACCGGGATGCCCAGATACTCATACTGCAGTTCCAGTCCCTGAAGCAGCTCCTGCCGGCATACCGCAAACATGTCTCCCTTGGGATCCTCCATCCCCAGCAGCTCATCACACACGCGGATGTTGTTTTTTACAGCATCCAGCAGTGTCCACTGCAAAGTCTGTTCCTGCGATATCTTAGGAAAGTAGTCTATAGGAAAAATATCGATTCCTACAATAAAGGGGCAGCCATGATACCGCGCCAGATGCTCCGGCTGGGTGGTTATTACACCCCCGTTGGTTATCCGCGAGAAAGAACCGTTCCACTCCTCCTCATAATAAATGCTGAGTACCCGGTACTCCGGCGGCAGCTCCTGTCTGGCCACCTTGAGAAAACGCATGTAATCCGGGCGTTTCATAATCACGTCTATGTCGTCATCCCATGGGATAAAACCCTTGTGCCGCACCGCGCCGAGCAAGGTGCCAAATCCCGCAAAAAAAGTGATATTGTGTTTGGCGCACACATCCTTCAGCACCTCCAGCACTTCCAGCTGCGCTGCCCAGTTGGATTTCATCAGCCTGCCTATGGTAAAACGGCATCTGGTCTCCGTGTCAAAATAGTTTTCAGGAAAGTTTATCATCATTCTGCCTCATCATCGACTTATCTGTCTGCCGGAACAACTCATACAGTGACCCATACTACTGTAAAAGCGTCACATGTCACTTACTATGATAGCAAAAGCAATTATCTCTCGTCAATCTCTTTCTCCTTAAATCCCCTGCGCCGCCTGTAGAAAAAAAATATTGAATATCCTTTTTTATGTTATAATAAAATTATCATATCACATAAGGACGACAATGAAATGTTTGGAAATCATTTACCCAAAAGACCAGGATATTGTAAATCAAAGTGTACTTTAAAAGAAATCTTTTCGTATGTAAGATGGGCATATTCTTGTGATACTACAAAAACATTTATATTAGTATAGGTCAACAA
>CAMWKA010000141.1 GCA_947174725.1 uncultured Lachnospiraceae bacterium
CTTCCTGCATTGTAGGCCATGCTGCGCCAAGCAGGGAGTCTGGGAGGCCTAAGCTGATAAAAGCCAGATATATTAATGACAACAGTAAGAGATACATAGGTTTCCTCCATAAAAATTTTTGGCTATTGACTTTCCAGTGATTTCCATTATAATCAAACAAGATTTATTTTCAAGAGACATCGTAAGATTTTGAAATGGAGATTAATTATGAACCCGATGAAAAAACTGTATTGCCGTATCTTTCAAACGGTATTTCGCATTGCACTTCCCGTATTGCCTTACCGCAATCCCGATATTCTGCACCATGTGAAGGATATTTCATCAGTGCTGTCTGCCAAGAGACTACATAAGCCGCTGCTGGTAACTGACGCACCGGTGCGGAATCTTGGACTGACGAAGGAACTGGAGGATATTCTGGAGGAAAGCGGTCATGGCGCGGTTGTTTATGATGGGACACAGCAGAACCCGACTTCAGCCATGGTTGCGGAGGCATTAGGACTTTACAGGGAACATTCCTGCGACTGTATTATCGCTTTTGGCGGCGGTTCGGCGATGGACTGTGCCAAAGCGGTGGGCGCCTGCGTTGCATATCCGAAGAAAAGCCTTAAGCAGCTGGCAGGCATCCTTAAGGTAGTAAAGAAAACGCCGGTCATTTTTGCAGTTCCGACGACTGCGGGAACAGGCAGCGAGACGACGCTTGCCGCCGTTATCGTTGACGAGCAGACCAGACATAAATATGTGATCAATTCTTTTCCGCTGATTCCGTCTTATGCGGTATTGGATCCGGTAGTGATCCGTTCGCTGCCGGCGTCTGTCGCTGCGACAACAGGCATGGACGCTTTGACCCATGCCATTGAAGCATATATCGGAAGATCTGTGACGAAGGAAACCGGCAGGGATGCCAGAAAAGCAGTTAAACTGATATTTGCCAATATTAAAGCAGCTGCCGCACATGAATCGGTGGAAGCGGAGAGAGCCATGCTTTCGGCTGCCCATTATGCGGGAAGAGCATTCACACGTTCTTATGTAGGTTATATCCATGCGGTGTCCCATTCGCTGAGCGGGAAGTATAACATGCCCCATGGTCTGGTCAACGCAGTGCTGTTGCCGATCGTGTTGGAAATGTACGGTCCCTGCGTCTATAAAAGACTGGCGCAGCTTGCTGTATGCGCGGAACTTGGAACAAGCGCGGAATCGGAAGAAGAGCTTGCCAAAAAGATGATTCGTGCAATTTACAGTTTAAATGAACAGCTGGGGATCCCCGGAAAACTGGAAGGAATCAAAGAGGAAGATATTGACAGTCTCGCTGCATATGCGGATAAGGAGGCTAATCCTTTGTATCCGGTGCCTATTCTTTGGGATAAGAAGCAGTTGAAAGAGATTTACCGTAAGGTTATGGCGTGATTGAAAACTTTGATGTCCGGCATGCCTTATGATGGATAGCGTGGAGAGAGTATTATGGAAGCACAGGAATTGTTGAATCAGCAAAAGAAATATTTTGAAAGCGGCGCGACGTTGAAGGTATCCGCACGTAAGGAGGCGCTTCGCCGCCTGCGGGATGCAATCACGAATTATGAGGACGCTTTGTGCAAAGCGCTTTTTCAGGATCTGGGAAAAAGCCGTTATGAAAGCTATATGTGCGAGATCGGTCTGGTAAAGAGCGAGATTTCGTATATGCTGCGTAACGTCGGCAGTTACGCCCGTGAAAAAAATGTACCTACGCCGCTTGTGAATTTTATCAGCAGAAGTTATGTAAAACCTTCACCTTACGGCTGTGTGCTGATCATGAGCCCGTGGAATTATCCGTTCCTGCTGACGATCACTCCCTTAGTAGACGCGCTGGCGGCAGGCAATACGGCGGTGCTGAAACCAAGCGCGTATTCGCCTCATACGTCTTTAGCGATCAAGGAAATGATAGAAAGCTGCTTTTCGCAGGAATATGTTGCTGTTGTGACCGGAGGCAGAGCGGAAAATCAATGTCTTCTGGAGATGCAGTTTGATTATATTCTGTTTACGGGAAGTACGTCAGTGGGCCGTGAAGTGGCGGCAAAGGCGGCTGCCCGCCTGATTCCGGTGACGCTGGAGCTGGGTGGTAAGAGTCCGTGTATTGTAGATCAGTCTGCGGATATTGCGCTTGCGGCTAAGCGGATTGTATTTGGTAAGTATATCAACTGCGGACAGACATGTGTTGCGCCGGATTATATCTACTGTGATGCCACTGTCAGGGACAGATTGATCGGGGAACTGAAAAAACAGATCAAAGCCCAGTACGGCGAGCATCCGCTGGAAGATGACCATTACGGAAAAATCATTAACGAAAAACATTTTGACCGACTATGCCGGCTTCTGGATAAGGATAAGACGGTGATCGGTGGGGAGTGCAGCAGGGAGAGCATGCAGATCGCGCCCACCGTTATGGATGGTGTATCGTGGGAAGATCCGGTGATGGGAGAGGAGATATTCGGTCCGATTCTGCCTGTCCTAACCTATGAGAATCTGGAAGAAGTGGTCACACGGCTTCGTTCCATGCCTGCTCCTCTGGCGTTATATCTTTTCTCATCCAAGCGGAAAAATATTTCTTATGTGACGCAGCGTATTCTTTTTGGCGGCGGCTGTATCAATGACACGCTGGTTCATCTGGCTACCAGTTCGATGGGATTTGGCGGCGTCGGGGCAAGCGGCATGGGTGCATATCATGGAAAAAGAGGATTTGATACCTTTACGCACTACAAGAGTATCCTGGATAAGAAGACATACCTGGATCTGCCGTTGCGTTATCGCCCATACGGTAACTTCAAGGATTTCATTATCAGAATGTTTGTGAATTAATTTAAAAATAACGTTGCTCTTTGCCGCCGGGTAAAGAGATCATACGTCAGACTTTCTATCGTTAGGCCATAGAAGATAGAAGGGTCTGGCGTTTTTTGTGCTAAAGGAGGAAGTTCGGATGGAGAAAAAAGCATTGCTAAAGCTATTTATACGATATGTTATCTTGAATATATGTGGTATGATCGGTTTGTCCTGTTACATACTTGCAGATACTTTTTTTATTTCGAGAGGGTTAGGAGCCAATGGTCTTGCAGCGCTTAATCTTGCGATTCCGGTATATAGTTTTGTTCACGGAAGCGGTTTAATGTTGGGAATGGGAGGGGCTACCAAATACGCTATCTATATGGGGCAAAGAGAATCCGAAAAGGCAGATGGGAGCTATTCAAATGTCATGTATGCCATGGCGGTGTTGTCTGTAATTTTTGTTATCATGGGTGTTTTCTTTTCGGGAAGCTTAGCCGGGACGTTAGGAGCTGATGAGGAAATTTTTGTTATGACAGAAACATATATCCGGGTTATTTTGCTTTTCTCTCCGGTATTTATAATGAATGATAGTCTGCTTTGTTTTGTAAGAAATGATGGCAATCCCAAATTATCCATGGCAGCTATGCTGACGGGAAGCTTTTCAAATATTATATTAGATTATGTGTTTATTTTTCCTTTGCATATGGGGATATTCGGTGCAGTTCTGGCAACCGGCTTGGCGCCTGTTATCAGTCTTTTTGTTTTATCCGGACACTGGATTACAGGAAAAAATCAGTTTCATTTTAAGAAAGCAATGCCATCGCTGAAATTGGCAGGAAATATTATTTCATTGGGCATTCCTGCCTTGATTACAGAGGTTGCTTCCGGAATTGTCATGATCATTTTTAATGCCATCATTTTAAGGCTGCAGGGTAAAATTGGGGTTGCAGCTTATGGTGTTGTAGCTAATTTATCACTTGTTGTTACCTCGGTATATACAGGTATAGCACAGGGAATCCAGCCGATGATGAGCAGGTTTTATGGCTATGGGGATGTAAAAAGTATAAGACAGACCCTGAAATATGCAATCAGGTTAATGCTATTGATCTCAGGGGGGATCTATCTGTGTTTTTTAGTGTGGTCGGGTCCGGTTGTCGAATTATTCAACAATGAGCACAATATGCAGTTACAGCGGATCGCGGAAACCGGACTGACATTATATTTTACGGCAATTCCTTTTGCTGGATTTAATATTGTGATAGCTACTTATTTTACATCTATGGAGAAGGCGTTGCCGGCACAGCTTATTTCGCTGTTAAGAGGTTTTATAATCATCATTCCCATGGCATTTTTGATGTCTTTTTTATACGGAATGAAAGGCGTGTGGCTGTCATATCCGCTTACTGAAAGCGTTGTAACCTTGGTGTGAATTATATTATATTACAAGCTAAATATCAAAAAGAAGTTTTAAAAAGGGGAACTATTGGTATTTTCTTGTCATCAAGCAAAAATGCATTGCGTAAAATTAGGAGTACATTTATAATAGCAATGTGGTATGCAGATGGAAGAGAAGACGTTAATTTGGGGAATTTTGTCAATCAATCCTGAGAGGCAGGTAAATTTTCTGAGTATGAGTAATTGGGTGATTATTGCGATATTTATTGTTGGCGGATTGATCTTACATCAGATCGCGAATTTTATTTTTAAAGTTTTAGAAAAGAAAACGCGTTCCATGCATATCAGATTTTTTAAGAGTCTGGTCAATGTAGTGATTGCGGTTTTGACGGTTTATGCCCTTGCACAGCAGTTTGAAGTGACGAAGGAACTCAGTACGGCGCTGTTGCAGAGCGGTACGCTTTTGATTGCGCTGGTGACATTTGCCGCACAGCAGGCGTTGTCCAATGTGATCAGTGGATTTTCACTGTCTTTTTCCAGACCTTACAGCGTTAATGATAAGATTAAGGTGGTACAGGGAGGCAGCGTTGTCGCGGAAGGCATCGTAACGGATATTACACTGCGCCATACGATCATCAGTCAGTATAATGGAGAAAGCTGCATCGTACCGAACTCCGTTATGGATTCGTCGGTCATAACGAACACGAACTTCACGGATAATATCGGTAATTTCATGGAGATCGAGATAACGTATGATTCGGATATCAGAAAAGCCATAGGAATCATGAAAACGATCTGTGCAGAGAATCCATTAACGCTGAATACGATGGAAAATAATGTGTTTGTGAAAGGCTATTCCATGAACGGCATTATCTTAAAGACGACGATTTGGACAAAGACTTTAGATGAGAGTTTTCAGGCCTGCAGCGAGGTCAGGATTGCGCTGATCGAGAAATTCAGGGAAGCGCAGATTGATGTCCCGTATCAGACAGTAACTATATATACAGAGAACGTAGAATCGTTGAAAGAGGATTAGGAAGGGTACATTTTCGTGGTTCAGATCAAATGGTTGTTGGACAATTTAAAAGGCTATCGCAAAAAATATATTGCGGCGCTTTTTCTTTCGGTACTGTGTAATATATTATACATAACATCGCCTTATTTTCAGTCGCGGATTGTTGATACATTTATCTCCAATGAGCATGCCGCAGAAAATCTGTTGCAGAAGAGAAGTCTGCTGCTGTGGCTGATTGCGGGCATGATCTTTTTTACGGTGGTCAGAGTATGCTTTCAGTATACCTGCAATATGTATTATGAAACGGCATCGCAGGGCATGATTTACCGGATCCGGACAAGCTTGTTCCGCCACATTGAGAATCAGGATATGGAATTTTATGATACCTTCCGTACCGGTGACCTGATGACGCGCATGACCGGGGATCTTGATTTGTGCAGGCATATGGTTTCCTGTGTGATCAAAGGCGTTGTGGAATCAGCGGCATTGTTT
>CAMWKA010000142.1 GCA_947174725.1 uncultured Lachnospiraceae bacterium
GCTGTCAACAGAACATTGTTCAATGCGGAAAGCTGCAAACAGAGCCGGTCCTCCTGAAATACCATGCCGATCTTTCTATTTGATGCCGCTTTCTCCGAGTTCGATATCTCCTGATGGCATTGCTTCCGCTGTATTCCCACTCTTCCGCCCATGGATTCCTGCAGTCCTGCGCACACACGGAGTAATGTGGTCTTCCCGCAGCCCGACGGCCCCATAACGCAATAGACCCTGTCCGAATCAAAGCTTGCATTCATGTGATCCAGAACCTTTTTTTCACCAAAGGCCACCGTAACATCTTCCAGAATCAGGACCGTTTCTTCCCCAACTACCGATTCATCGGCATACCCCGATATGGCGTGAGATCGTCCTGTCCTCACCCGGTTTTTTCTCTTAAGGTTTCCCAGATCCTGCCGTCCAAACTGTTTCAGCAGTCCAACCACCAGCCATTCCACCAGAGAACTAAGCAAAATGATCACTGCCGTCCAGGCAAATACGCCTGCTGTATTCAGATAGATCTTGGCATTGTAGAGTCCTTCTCCAATGGAGGATACCGGCAGACCGATCACCTCTGCCGCCACACCGGATTTAAAGCTCATACCGACAGATACGACTGTGCCGCTGAGAAGATAGGGCATAACAGCAGGGCGATAAATATAAAATAGTTTTTGAATCAAAGAAAGATGAAAGACCTCTGCCATCTCCAGCAGATCTTTATCCGTATTTTTCAGCCCATTCAGGACATTCAGATAAATATTAGGAAATACCACCATGAAAGTTACATAGATGGAAAGATATTTCGCGCCAAACCAGATCAACAGCAGCACCACTACGGACGCTACCGGAACAGATTTGATAAATGTTACAAAAGGACTTAATAAGTCCTCCAGCAGCTTACAATGATAAGCCGCTGACGCCAGCAGACATGCCAGAAGAAAGGCAATGCCAAATCCCCCCATAATACGCAGCAGGGAGTTCAAAACAGACGCTATAAAATCACGACTGCCTGCCATATGCGCCAGCTCTTTGATCATTTCCAGCGGTCCGGCAAAAAAGATCGGATTATCCACGATCCGGCACACGATCTGCCAGACCACAAGCCAAAAAGCTATGATCAGCATTTTTTTCCATATGCCGCTTTGCGGATTTCCGATCTTATGTTGTTCTTTCACTTTACCATACCAGTTTTTCTTTTATATACCGACGATCATTCAGCAATATAATAAAACGCGTCTTCCGGCAATGAACCGCCGATAAACTCCGCATTCTGCCCTTCCAATACGCTAAGGTATCCGGATAACGCCGTCTTCATCTCAGCGCCATCGATATAGACGATATTGCAATAAGGAATCGCCGCTTCCGCAACCGGAGCCTTCTCAATGATGCCCTGCGCTACCACCAGCTCTGCCGCCGCGGCGGTCTCCGTATTGGCATATTCCGCAGAGGCCTTATGATCCGCCATAAACGAAAGGACTGCGTCTTCATGCTCTGCAAGAAATTCATTTCTGACAATCGTAACGCCCGTCACCAAGGTGCTGCCGCCTTCACCCTGCACCATATCCCACTGCTTTGTCATATCCAGCACGATAGACAACGACTCATTCTGCATCATGGCAGCCGTTACAAAGGGCTGCGGCAATAATCCCACCGCATCCGGGTCTTCCGCCAGAAGCGCCGCCACCTCTGTCGCCTCTGATTTATATTCCAATGTCACATCATCCGCCGATAAACCGTGAGCGCTTAACAGATACTGCAATGCAAGATCCGGCGTCGTCCCCTTTCCCGTAAGGCAGATGGTTTTCCCAGCCAGATCTTCCACCTCTTTGATCGAAGTATCCGCGCTGACCATATAGATCACCCCGAGCGTATTGATATCAATGACGGAAATACCGCCCTGCGTCTTATGATAAAAGACGCTTGCAACATTTGCCGGAACTAGAGCAATGTCAAGTTCTCCCTGTGCCATCAAGCCAAGCAACGTATCCGCTGCCGTTTCCATCGTAAACTCATACTGGTTCTGTGTCTCGCCATTGGCATTGTCCTCCATCAACCGTACCAGTCCGATGGAAGTAGGTCCTTTCAAGGATCCGACACGCACCGTCACCGGTTCCGCCGCAGCCTCTCCTCCTGCCGGTCCTGCCGTTTCCCCGTTACCGCTGCATGCCGCCAGCAGCAAAACGCACATCATTACCAATACCAGCCATAAATTTTTTGTTTTTTTTCTGTTCATCATTTTCCCCTTCCTTTCTTAGTTGTCTGTCAACCACCAATGTCATCTCTTTAGAAGAAAATGAACCACGTCCATAAAAGAAAGGCATCCCAAAGGATGCCTAAATCGCCATGAATCCATGCAGCCTTATATCTCAGAACGAATCTTCAATCTCAGGGATGAACAATATAAATAGTGGTCATTTCAACTGCAAACAGTTGAAACCGGGCTTCTGTTTCCGGTCAGGCGTACCTTTCCGGTCACATAATTCCATTAATTACGTTATACCATAAAACTCTTTTCATTGCAAGACGGGACAGGAATCTGTTTGAAATACATTATAATTATATTATTATTTGAAAACAGAAAACGACATAACCTAAGCCATGCCGTTCCTGCGAAAATATGCTAATATTTTGAAAATATTATAATATTTTCTTACTTCATCATTTCTTCCTGCTTCTTGATCATTCTACGAACCATCTCGCCGCCGATGCTTCCTGCTTCCTTAGCAGTGATGTCACCGTTGTAACCATCCTTAAGATTTACACCTAACTCAGAAGCTACCTCTGTTTTAAAACGATCCATAGCCGCCTTAGCTTCAGGCACTGTTGTCTTGTTAGACTTTGAGCTTGCCATAATTTCTTACCTCCATAAATACTTATCTGTTTTCTATATTTTTAAGATAAACGTTTTCCTGCGCTTACCCTGATGATAGTATTTGTGATCGTAAGAAAAATATGATTGGTATTTTTTTCAATTTACGTCATCTGCAGTCGCCGGCTTATGATTTTTAAGATATTCAGAAAAAAACTGCGCAGCGCTTGGATTCGTATAGAATTTTTCCATTTTGATCTCACAGATGGCACCCAAAGCGACATTGATTTCTCCTGCTGCGATACTTCCCATAACCATAGCGCCGTTTTCAATATCAACTCTCTGGTCAACATTCAAATCGCCCTTGATGGCGCCCGTCACTACCAGATTCGTTGCCGTAACATTGCCCCGGATCTCTCCCACAAGATCAAGATCGCCATCCATAATGACGTCTCCCTCGATGACCATTCCTTTGGGAATCATGCTTTTCTCTGCTGTAGCCATGCTTTAAACCTCCCGGTTAATCAAATTGTCATATCTGACAGTATTACTTTATTCATATTAAAAACAAAAAGAAAACTCTTACCCTGCAGACGGGAATTAGTCCTCCAACAGAGGAATATAATATCTCTCTCCCGTGTCCAGACACAAACAACCAAGCTGGCTGGACCTGCTGTTCAATGCCATACCGCAGTCAATATCAATCACATGATAACCTTGAAAATCTTCCTTTTCGTAGATACATCCGCGGCTGCTCTCATCCAATTCCCCAAGTCTCTGCGTAAAGATATGTCCCATCACATAAATATCCCTGATATATGCCCACGGCCGTTCATAATCCTCAGTAAGTCCCCGCTTATCAAACATGCTTTCCCACACGATCTCTTCCACCTGCTTAGGCGGCGTCCCGGCATATTTGACGCCCTTTCCAAAACGCTTATTCAACGAATAGGAATGTGACAGATGATAAGACTGCTCCCCGATCTTGATTCTTCTGATCAGATACAGGCTTTTGAGATATTCTTCAATCTTCCCCCGTTCTTCTTCCGGCATACTTAACAGTTCCAGACAGGTTCCTTCCCCACCGTTGCAGGGGTGTACCCAAAGTTCATAAGGCGTAAACCCGTCATAGACCTCATCATTCATATTTCCGGCCTCTCTTTGCCGGAGATACTCCAAGGCGTTAAGAAGCATACATTCATGGTTTCCCAACAACAGCTCGGCATTATCCCGCTGCATGATATCCTGAATCAGACGGATACCTTCCGGCCCCCTGTCTATCACATCACCAAGAACGTATAAAAAATCTTTCTCGGAGAATTGGATCTTCTCCAACATTTTTTTGTATGCATTATATTGTCCATGGACATCGCTTAATACATATGTGCTCATCTACTGCTCCCTAATCGTAAATAACGAAAGAATCTTGAGTAATACCACAGCGTCAAATAATCGTTCCAATTTGCTCGCGGGCTTTTTCCTATGTCATATCCTCGATATCATCCTCTTTGATACAGATGATCGGGCGGATTCCCATGCCTTTATTCAGTCTCCACTCATCCAGCTTATTATTGATCATGGCATGCCCTTCGAAGCCTTCCTGACAGATATAAGAATCGTCCTCATCCACATGTCCCCGCGAGCGGAGACCATAACTATTCTGCAGAAATACCCCGTCCGCCATCGCCGCAACATACTGTGAACACGGTGCTTCATCCAAGGAACGTTTTTCTCTGGCTATCCCACGCTGCAAGGAAATATCCTTATCAAATCCATATCTGATCTCTTCAATGGAAGGAATATAAACCTTGTCATAGGTAATCTTATCCGAAAGAGCGGATACCGGCGTATTGATCCCTGTCACCTGCAGCATCTGCCGTTCCATGTCCTTAAACGCGCGTCGCACAAAGACGCTGTTCAACCATTCCCGGATCTTGCTTTTTTCCCAGCAAATACCCTTCCGCACCCTGGAAACCTCCTTATCAGACATTTTCAAATATTTCACATTGTCATAAGGCTGAAAATCAATAATATATTCGGACTGTAATGTCACCCTGTCTTTTCTCTGCTGTACGATCTTCCAAGGCAGAAGATTAAATTTAAAATAACGATATCCGATAAGTTCCTGCTCCAGCTTCGGTTTCATCACACTGCTGAGCAGATCTTTTTCCTGTGTATGCTGCCGATAGACCGGCATACGCAGATATTTTTCCCCGTTTACAACCGCCACCTGATCCTGATTATATTCCGCGTATACGATATCGGAATTCAGCTGCGCGCCGACGATCTCATTCATCGGATACTCGCCAAACCAAATCCGCCCCGTCCTGTCCTTTAAGATCTTTGCCGTTTCTTCTACCACTTTTGCGCCGGGGGCATTTTTTTCATCAGGATAAAAACCATAAAGATCTTTATACAATTCGTCTATACTCTGTTGCCGATCCTTGGCATTCATGGAAAGTCCCTTCATGATGCCTGCCGCAACTTTTTTATCAATGTTGATATTGTACTGCGCAATATCAATCAGTTCATCTTTTTCATTGCGCTCATAGGATGCCTGCGGAACTTCGCTGGTCATAATACAGTAAAGGGTTGCACAGATACCATAGATATCGGTCCATGGACCCTGTTCCGAAAGCTTGCTGAGCATCTGCTCCAACGGGGCAAATCCCCATTTTCCTAAAAATACCTGCTGATTGTTCAGTCCGACTTTTTTAGAACCGCCAAAGTCGATCAATTTCATACTGCCGTCTTCATCCATCATGATATTATCCGGACTGATGTCCCAATGGATCCAACCGGCCTTATGAAGC
>CAMWKA010000143.1 GCA_947174725.1 uncultured Lachnospiraceae bacterium
TGTTCCGAAAAGGGGCAATTGAGCCATGGATGGTGAATTTGCCCCGTTTGCGTCCATCTTCCACAGCTTAAATTAGGAATGTTTAGAATTTCTTATTTCCGTACAGCAGCCTAGGCACAGAAGCTTATTTGCGCAGTCTGTCATTTGATTTTTAAGGATACCGGACCTTTGAATCCAAAAAAGAAATAAAAAAT
This sequence comes from uncultured Lachnospiraceae bacterium, assembly GCA_947174725.1. Classification (GTDB taxonomy): domain Bacteria; phylum Bacillota; class Clostridia; order Lachnospirales; family Lachnospiraceae; genus NK4A136. The sequence goes on from CAMWKA010000143.1 coordinate 195, forward strand.
TAAGAGGAGCAGTTTTATGAATGTAGAAGAGATTTTTGCCCAAAATGTTTTTACGCTGGGAAAGATGCGGGAGCGTCTTCCAAGGACCGTCTATAAAGAGGTCATTCATGTAAAAGAGGAAGGCGGCGAGCTTTCCAAGGAATCTGCGGATGTGGTTGCCAAGGCGATGAAGGACTGGGCTGTAGAACGTGGTGCGACGCATTATACCCACTGGTTTCAGCCGCTGACCGGTATCACGGCGGAGAAGCATGATTCTTTTGTGTCTCATCCGGACGAGGAGGGAAAGATGATCATGGAGTTTTCCGGTAAGGAGCTGATCAAGGGCGAGCCGGACGCATCATCGTTTCCTTCGGGAGGTCTGCGCACCACCTTTGAGGCAAGGGGCTATACCGCATGGGATATCACTTCTCCGGCTTTTCTAAAGGAATCGGCAACCGGCGTGATCCTGTGTATCCCTACCGCTTTCTGTTCTTATACCGGAGAAGCTTTGGATAAGAAGACGCCGCTGCTCCGTTCTATGGAGGTTATCAGTGAACAGGCGCTTCGTATCATAAGACTGTTTGGCAATACCGAGGCAACGAAAGTCTATCCGTCGGTGGGAGCGGAGCAGGAGTATTTTCTGATCGATCGGGATCTGTATCTGCAGAGAAAGGATCTGATTTTTGCCGGAAGGACGTTGTTTGGCGCGCCTGCGCCTAAGGGCCAGGAGATGGAGGATCATTATTTTGGCGTGATCCGGGAGCGGATCGGCGCGTATATGAAGGATCTGAATGAGGAACTTTGGAAGCTTGGAGTGACGGCAAAGACGCAGCACAATGAAGTGGCTCCGGCACAGCATGAACTTGCGCCGATCTATGAATCCGCCAATATTGCGGGAGATCATAACCAGCTTGTGATGGAGACGATGAAACGTGTAGCGCACCGTCATGGGCTTACTTGTTTGTTACATGAGAAGCCCTTTGCGGGCGTCAATGGATCAGGTAAACATGATAACTGGTCGTTGTGTACGGACAATGGAATCAATCTTCTGGATCCGGGCATCACACCCAATGAAAATATCCAGTTTTTATTGGTGCTTGCCTGCATTATGCGTGCGGTGGATATTCATGCGGATCTTTTGAGACAGAGTGCGTCAGACGTTGGTAATGACCACAGGCTGGGAGCGGATGAGGCTCCGCCCGCAATTATATCTATGTTTTTGGGAGATCAGCTGGAGGATGTGGTAAGCCAGCTTGTGACAACAGGTGTAGCCACGGAAAGCAAGGAAGGCGGTAAGCTGATGACCGGCGTGTCAACATTGCCGGATCTGGATAAGGACGCCACGGATCGGAACAGAACTTCGCCATTTGCTTTTACCGGTAATAAATTTGAATTTCGTATGGTGGGATCCGCGGATTCCATTACGGCAGCTAATACCACATTGAATGCGATCGTGGCGGAATCGTTCAGCGAGGCCGCTGACCGTCTGGAAGGTGCAGAGGACTTTGAAATCGCGGTACATGACCTGATCAAGGAATATATGACAAAGCATCAACGGGTCATCTTTAACGGTAACGGCTACTCTCAGGAGTGGGTGGAAGAAGCTGAAAAACGCGGACTTCCGAATATCAGATCCATGGTGGAGAGCGTTGCTACCCTGACGACGGAAAAGTCGATCAGAATGTTTGAACGGTTTCATATTTTTACAAAAGCGGAACTGGAATCCCAAGCGGAGATCCTATATGAAACCTATGCTAAATCCATCAATATAGAGGCGCTTACGATGATCTATATGGCGAATCGCCAGATCATCCCGGCTGTGGTTTCCTATACAAAGGAACTGGCGGACACCGTGATTGCAGTACGGACGGCGGGCGCAGGAACGAAGGTGCATGAGGCGCTTCTGAAAGAGACCACGGAGCTTCTGGAGGAAATGAAGCATGCTTTGGAAATATTGGAAAAAGACGAGGCAAAGGCGGCAGATATTACGGATAACAAAGAAAAGGCATTTTATTATAAGGATGTGATCCGGAAGGATATGGAAGCGCTGCGCGCGCCTGCGGACCGCCTGGAGCAGATCGTGGATAAGAAGATGTGGCCGTTCCCCACCTATGCGGATATGCTGTTTGAGGTATAGGGATATTGTAGTGCGGCTGTCGTTTGATTGGCGAATGAATAGGAGTTTACGAAGATGAAATCAAATTACGATTATCTGGTGGTCGGCGCAGGGCTGTTTGGGGCGACCTTTGCGCATGAGGCGGCAAAAGCCGGAAAAAAGGTACTGCTCATAGATAAACGGGATCATGTGGGCGGGAACTGTTATACGAAGGAAATTGCAGGGATCCAAGTACACTGGTATGGTGCACATATTTTGCACACGTCAAATCAGAGGGTATGGGATTATGTGCAGCAGTTCGCGGAATTTAACCGTTACACCAATTCCCCGATTGCAAGATATCAGGATGAACTGTACAATATGCCCTTTAATATGAATACGTTCAGTAAGATGTGGGGGATCACTACACCTGAAGAGGCGAAGGCAAAGATTGCACAGCAGATCGCGGAGGCAGGCATTACGGAGCCCAAAAATCTGGAGGAGCAGGCGATCAGTCTGGTGGGCAGGGATATCTATGAAAAGCTTGTAAAGGGATATACGGAAAAGCAGTGGGGAAAGCGTGCCACGGAACTTCCGGCATTTATTATCAGGCGGCTTCCGGTGCGGTTTGTATATGATAACAATTATTTTAACGATCTTTATCAGGGGATTCCGATTGGCGGATTTACAAAGATGGTAGAGAAAATGCTCGCGTCTGAGAATATAGAGATCCGTCTGGGGACAGACTATTTTGCTGCGAAAGAAGAGTTGGATATGCTGGCAGATCAGATTGTGTTTACAGGGATGATCGATCAGTATTTTGAGTATTGTTTTGGGGAACTGGAATACCGCAGCCTAAGATTTGAGACGGAAACACTGGAGCAGGAAAATTATCAGGGTAACGCGGTGGTTAATTATACGGAATATGAGGTGCCCTATACGCGGATCGTCGAGCACAAGCATTTTGAACTGGCTTGTCAGAGTGGGAAAGTCAATCCCAAAACTGTGATTACAAGGGAATACCCTGTCGCATGGAAACGGGGAGAGGAACCCTATTATCCGATGAATGATGAGAAGAATAATGCCGTTTATATGAAATATAAGGAACTGGCGGACAGGCAGGACAAGGTGATCTTCGGCGGCAGACTTGGTTTATATAAGTATTTCGATATGCATCAGGTGATAGAGGAAGCGTTGAAGCTGGCGGAAGAATGTATCTGAAAATACCTTTGAAGTAATAGATAAAAAATGCTTGCATTTTTGATGGTGATAGTTTATAATGGCAAATGCAGGCGTGTTACAGATATGTTTTGCGGTCATATAGCGCTATCGCCAAATGGTAAGGCAACGGACTCTGACTCCGTCATTTCAAGGTTCGAATCCTTGTAGCGCTGCTGGGACTTCGTTTTGAAGTCCCTTTTCTTTTAAGAAGAATATATTTTGAGAGGATCATTATGTTTCGTTTGGGAGAACTTCAGGAATTGGTAATCGCAAAAACAGTGGATTTTGGCGTATATCTGGAAGAAGAAAACGGCGACCATCAGGAGCGTGTTCTGCTACCCAAAAAACAGGTGCCGGAAGAAAGCCGGATCGGAGATAAGCTCACTGTATTTTTATATAAAGATTCTGCGGACCGCCTGATCGCAACCACCCGTACACCCCGACTGACGCTTCATGAAACGACCATGCTGACAGTATCGCAGGTGAATAAGATGGGAGCGTTTCTGGACTGGGGTCTTGAAAAGGATCTCTTCCTTCCTTTTAAGCAGCAGACAAAAAAGGTACGGGAACAGGAAGAGGTGCTGGCTGCGCTTTATATTGATAAAAGCGGCAGACTTTGCGCTACAATGAATGTATATCCTTATCTGAGCGCGGAAAGTCCGTATCAGACAGGGGACGACGTCAGCGGCATTATCTATGAATCCAGTGATAATTATGGCTTATTTGTGGCGGTTGATCAGAAATATTCCGCGATCATTCCGAAAAATGAATCTTATGGGAATCTGGCAATCGGTGATTGTGTCAAAGCGCGTGTCACGAAAGTGCGTGAGGATGGTAAGCTGAACCTGAGTGTCAGAGAAAAGGCATATCTGCAGATGAATCCTGATATGGAAAAGATACTGGAACTGCTGGACAGCTATGGCGGCGTGCTGCCGTTTACAGAGAAGGCGCTTCCGGAGGTGATCAAACGGGAAACGGGTATGAGCAAGAATGAATTTAAACGTGCCGTGGGACATCTGTATAAAGAACGGAAGATCCTGATAGAGAGTGATGGACATATACGGCGAATATAAATTAAGAAAATCAATAAAGGGTGAGGTAAGTCATGACGGCAAAACGTTCGGGATGGGTGTTTTTTATAATGACAATGGCATATGTAATAGCTCCGTATCTGCTTCTGATAGGAAATATTGGTGAAAGGATGACAGTTTCGGGCGTTCTTTGGATGAGCGAAGGAATTGTCTTGATACCGGCGCTTTTATTTGCCATATGCTCAAAGGATCGGTTAAGGGACACCATGGCATTTCATAAGATTCGGATTCCGACAATCTTTCTGGCGGCGTTGCATGTTGCCTTATTAGGTCCGCTGCTCTCATTGTGTAACCTGGTAACCATGTTGGTTGTGGATAATACGGCAACGGAAATATTGTCGCTTGTTTCGGAGATTTCCTATGGGAAGTTGTTTTTCTTTGTGGGGTTGTTGGCACCTGTCTGCGAGGAGATCGTATTCCGGGGGATCTTATACACGGGTTTTCGTAAAAATGGTACGCCGATGCAGGCGATCCTTTGGACAGCTGTCTTGTTCGGGCTGTTTCATATGAATTTGAATCAGATGGTCTATGCAGCGGTACTCGGTTTTGCGTTTGGATTACTGAGAGAGGCAACCGGCAATATCTGGGCGGGCATTATTGGACATATATCGCTTAATAGCTATAGTGTGTTAATGTATTATCTGGAGAGCATTCTGCTTACAGAAGAACTGGCCGGAACGGAGAATACGCTGACACAGGATACGCTGCTGGTTGCGATAGGAGTCTATTTGATCATTGCCTTGATCACAACCGCGTTAGCGGTCTGTGTTCTGGTTGCGATTGCCAAATTGGAAAATGGGAAGGAGTATCTTCGTCAGGTGTTTACAAAGAAAGAGAGAGGCAGAATATGGTCGGTTCCTTTGTGGATTGGGATCATGATCTGTGTCGGAACAATCGTTTTGGATATTGTCGTTTCTATGGGAATATTGCCGATATCTTGAAAATAAAAAGAGCTGACATAGATGCCAGCTCTTTAAAAATCATATTTTCCGATATAATGAAAACAATTTCTTAAATATTATACGC
>CAMWKA010000144.1 GCA_947174725.1 uncultured Lachnospiraceae bacterium
ACAGAGAACCGGTAGATTATGAGGAGCTGGTGGGAGATATGACGCTGCAGAAGCTTAATGAGATCTTTAAGGAGATGGTAAAGCGTCAGGAGGATCGTATCGATCCGATCAGGAGCAGGTTTGGCAACGTGGAAAAGGATGAGGTCCAGTTGGAAGAAAAGCAGCATCATATCCTTTCCTATCTGAATGAGCACGATCGGTGCAGTTTTCGCGAATTGCTGGAAAAGCAAAATAGCAGGATGGAGATCATCGTCAGCTTTTTGGTGATTTTGGAATTGATCAAGGTAGGGCAGATCTTTATTATGCAGGACAAGCTGTTTGATGATATTATCATAACAAGAGCCGATACGGCGTCGCCGATTGCATTAGATGAGGAATTTGCGATTCTGTAATTTGGTGCGGCTGATGATATCATAGCAGAAAGGAATCAGGAAAAGGTGGAACAGACAAAAGCAGAAGCAATCATAGAAGCGATCTTATTTGCCATGGGAAGCTCGGTCAGTCTGGAGAAGCTGGCGGAAACGTTGGAATTGGATAAGAAAGAGACCCGCGGCATTTTGGACCATATGAAGGAAAAATATCAGGCAGAGGACCGGGGGATCGAACTGGTGGAATTGGAGGACTCTTATCAGCTTGGTACGAAGGGAGAGGCGTTTGAATATCTTAGTAAGATCGCAAGGATTCCCCAGAAATATGTATTGACGGATACGGTTTTAGAAACATTGTCTATTATTGCCTATAAACAGCCGGTAACGAGAGGAGAGATCGAGAAGATCAGAGGGGTGAGCTGTGATCACGCGGTCAATAAACTGCTGGAATATGATCTGATAGAAGAGGTCGGCAGACTGGACGCCCCGGGAAGACCACTGTTATTTGGTACGACAGAACAGTTCCTTAGGAGTTTCGGAGTGTCGTCCATTCAGGAACTTCCGGCGATGAATCCGGAGCTGATGGCTGACTTTACGGCGCAGGCAGAGGAAGAGATCAGCATGAAGGTGGATGTATAACCGACATTGGGGGCGCATATAATTTAAAAAAAATCCGGAGTTTTATGTATGAAAATCAGTAAGGCCGGAAATAATAACAGCAGTGTAGATAATGAAAAGGATTTTCAGGTATTTCACATAATCAGAGAAGCTGTCATTTGGGTTGTCCTTGTGGCAGCTTTTTTGATTCCGTTTTTACATTTTTATTTTGAGGAGAGTTCCGACGTTCCGGTGATCCATCTTGTCAGTAATAATTATGTGCTGCAGCAGGGGGAGCAGGAGCCGAATCTTTCTTTATATGCAAGCGCGGCGGTCCTGATGGATGCGGAAAACGGAAGAGTCCTATACGGAAAAAATGAGAATGCTGTTATGCCGATGGCATCTACAACCAAGATCATGACGTGTATTCTGGCATTGGAATCCGGAAAACTGGATGAACTGGCGACCGTGAGCAGTTATGCGGCATCACAGCCCAAGGTACATGCCGGTCTCAGGGCGGGAGAGCAGTATTATATCCGCGATCTGTTATATTCCATGATGTTGGAATCCCACAACGATACTGCGGTTGTGATTGCGGAGCATATCGGTGGCAGCGTGGAGGGATTTGCGGATATGATGAATGAAAAAGCGGCATCCCTTGGTATGGAGAATACATATTTTATCACTCCCAATGGACTGGATGCCGCGGATGAATATGGCGTACATTCCACAACGGCAGAGGAACTGGCGATCTTGAGCGCTTATGCGATAAAAAATGAGGAATTCTGTAGTATCATACAGACGTCGTCTTATCAATTTTGTGACGTGGAAGGAAGACATACGATCAGCGCTTATAACAAAGACGCTTTCCTGCAGCAGATGAGCGGCGCCCTTGGAATCAAGACCGGATATACCAATAATGCCGGTTATTGTTTTGCCGGAGCATTAGAGAATCAGGGACGGGTCTATATCAGCGTCGTACTGGCTTCCGGCTGGCCGCCGCATCGGAATTATAAATGGCAGGATACTGCTGCATTGATGAATCATGGGATAGAACATTATGAGAACAGCATGCTCAGCGTTCCGGCGGTGCAGGGGTCCGCTTCTGTTACGGGATGTGTGCGGTCTGAAACGGCATGGATGTTTCCGGCAGATTCCATGTCGATGCTGACCGGGGATTATGATACCATCAGAATGGTGACATTATATCCGGTATCCATTGATGGTCCCATCACGGAACGGGAGCAGATCGGTTTAAGGTTTCTTCTGGTCAATCGGGATTGTTATGCCATGCAGAAGTTATGGCAGCCGGAGACGATCGAAGTAAGAGATTTTCCTTATGTGGTTCGATCTATTTTGGAAGAATTTATGTTATAATTCATTGGTTGCATTGATGTTGTAAAATTTGACCAAAAAATGAAAAAAATCCTATGATTTAAAGAATATGTGTGCTATAATAGTCAAGGTGTGGTCTGTCCACATAGGAATCTTAATACTAAGTAATCAAAATGGAGGTCAAAAGAATGAGTACTTCAACAAGCTCGGCGAGTCAAAGAATAGAAGCTTTGCTCGATGAAAAAAGTTTCGTTGAGATCGGTGCTAAGGTGACAGCCAGAGCAACTGATTTTAATTTGAAACAAAATGATACTCCGTCTGACGGTGTCATCACCGGCTACGGAACGATTGAAGGCAATCGTGTCTATGTATACAGTCAGGATGCTTCCGTGATCGGTGGAAGCATTGGTGAGATGCATGCAAAGAAGATTGTCGGCATTTACGATCTTGCTATGAAGACGGGAACGCCGGTGATCGGATTGATCGATTCTGCCGGACTTCGTCTGCAGGAGGCAACAGATGCGCTGAACAGTCTTGGGGAGATTTATTTTAAGCAGACGATGGCAAAAGGCGTCGTTCCTCAGATCACAGCAGTTTTCGGAGCATGTGGCGGTGGACTGGCGATCGTTCCTTCTATGACGGATTTTACTTTTATGGAAGAGAAGAAAGCAAAGCTTTTCGTAAATTCGCCCAACGCGCTGGATGGTAATTACGCGGATAAGAATGATACTGCAGCAGCCAAATTTCAGGCAGAAGAAAGCGGCGTAGTTGATTTCGTGGGAAGTGAAGAAGATATCATGGCACAGATTCGTGAACTCATTTCCATGATCCCTGGAAATAATGATGATGTTGCGTTAGCCGACTGTACGGATGATCTGAACAGAATCTGTCCGGATCTTGCGGACTGCGCAGGCGATACATCCATTTTGTTAAGCAATATTGCGGATGACAATAACTTTGTTGAGGTAAAGGCAGGTTATGCAAAGGATATGGTGACCGGATTCATCCGTCTGGACGGCATGACGGTAGGCTGCGTTGCCAACCGCACGGAACTGGTTGGCGAGGATGGAAAGATCGCAGAGAAGTATGATGGCGTACTCAGTGTCAATGGATGCGAAAAGGCGACGGATTTTATTTATTTCTGTGACAGCTTCGGCATCCCTGTACTTAGCATCACTAATGTTAAGGGATATGAAGCAACCGTATGTGCGGAAAAGAAGATATCCAGAGCGGTTGCCGATATGACGGCGGCATTTGCCGGCTGTGATGTGCCCAGAGTCAATGTGATCGTAGGCAAGGCGTATGGCAGTGCGTATGTATCCATGAACTCTAAGGGAATTGGTTGTGATCTTACATTTGCATGGCCGGACGCGCAGATCGGGACGATGGAAGCCGGTCTTGCAGCAAAGATCATGTATGATGGACAAGGCGCTGATGTGATTGCTGAAAAGACAAAGGAATATGCTGCGCTTCAGAACAATGTTGAGAGTGCTGCGAAGCGGGGATATGTTGACGCGGTGATAGCACCTGAAGATACAAGAAAGCACCTTATTTATGCATTTGAAATGCTGTATGCTTAAAATGGGAAAGTGAGGAAAGGATGAGAATTTCTATGAAAAAATTAGCAAGTATATTGCTCATGCTTACCTGCATCATTGGATTGACCGCATGCGGCGGAGAAACAAAGGTAATGCGTCATGATTCAGATCTGGTGAAAGCCCAGTGTCAGTTCTTGTATGAGTATGTTTCATTGGAGCAGCATATCGGTGAACTGGATATGTATGATACTTTCACGAAGGATGAATATGACGATTATGCCGCATTTATTTATGAGAATACAAATATCCGCGCAGACGGCGAGGTATTTGTTTCTGGTATTCATTCCTGGAACGATAACAAAGATGAGATCGGCCGGGTAGAGAAGGAAGTTACGGTTAACGATATCACCATTAATGCAAAAGAGGATGAGCTGATCGTTTCTGTTGCTATTGATGGAGAGATCCATGATGCAGTGATGGAGATAATGTATGACAAAAATCTTCATATTACAAGTATTAATACAAATATCATTTACTCTTTCGGTGAACTTATGGAGAAAGCAGGTGTCAACACGCTGATCGGTATGGGAACGGTATTTGCAGTTCTGATATTGATTTCCCTGATCATCGGAAGCTTTGGCTTCATTCCGAAGATTCAGGCGTCTCTTAGCGCGCGGAAGCAGGTAAAGGAAGCAGTAGAGGAGTCTGTTGATAATGCGATTGCAGGTATCATTGAACGTGAAGAGATTTCAGACGACCATGAACTGATCGCAGTCATTGCAGCCGCCATTGCGGCCAGCGAGGGCGCTTCTTCCACAGACGGCTTTGTTGTCAGAAGCATTAGAAAAATCAGATAATTTATATCAAATAGGAGGATAATAAAATGAAAAATTATACAATTACCGTAAATGGCAACGTATATGATGTAACCGTAGAGGAAGGAACAGGCATAGGCGCAGCGCCTGCTGCGGCAAAAGCAGCTCCCAAGGCAGCTCCGAAGGCGGCTCCCGCTGCAGCAAAGGCTTCTTCCGGTGCAGGCTCAATAAAGATTGAAGCCGGTGCGGCAGGAAAGGTATTTAAGCTGGAGGCAAGCGCTGGTCAGGCGGTGAAGAAGGGTGATACAGTGGTTATTCTGGAAGCTATGAAGATGGAGATCCCTGTTGTAGCGCCTCAGGATGGTACTGTTGCAAGTATCGATGTTGCAGTCGGCGATGCTGTAGAAGCAGGCGCTCTGCTGGCAACCATGAACTAAGAGGGATGTCAATAGACAATATGTCAATAGACAATATGTCTATTAACATTATGTCAATGGGTAATAAATCCATAGACATATTGTCTATAAAATTAACAATAGGAGGTTAAGGTAATGCTAGAAATTTTGCAAAATCTGCTTGGACAGATGGCGTTCATGAATCCGGACTTTACGTATAAGAATGTGATCATGATCGTTATTGCGTGCGTATTCCTTTTTCTGGCGATCAGGATGGAATTTGAACCTCTGCTTCTGGTACCGATTGCATTCGGTATGCTGCTGGTAAATATTTATCCTGATATTATGATTCCGATCGAGGATTCGGAAACAGGCGCAGGCGGATTATTATATTATTTTTATCTGTTAGACGAATGGGCTATCTTGCCGTCTCTGATCTTCCTCGGAGTAGGCGCGATGACGGACTTTGGGCCTTTGCTTGCCAATCCGAAGAGTTTTCTTCTTGGTGCGGCAG
>CAMWKA010000145.1 GCA_947174725.1 uncultured Lachnospiraceae bacterium
CGGCACTTTGCATCCTTGCTGTGACGCCATTGATTTTCATCATTACAAGACTTCTTTCAAGAGAAGCGGGACCCGCGCATGCTGCTGTTTGGGAGAAGTCATCGGCGCTCAATACTGCGGCGCAGGAGAATATTTCAGGTAATCGTGTAGTGAAAGCGTTTGCAAGAGAAGCATATGAGATCCAACGGTTTTCAGAAAAGAATACGGAATATGCAGTGGCGAATAAAAAGGCGGCGATGATATGGTTGAAATATCAGCCATTTATGGATTTTGCGGCTGGGGCTTTAAGTATTGTGTTGCTTTTATGCGGCGGTTTGTTTATGATCCGCCGCCATCTGACGATGGGACAGTATATAGCCATCTCAGGGCTCCTTTGGGCTGTCAGCAACCCCATGCGGAATATGGGAAGCTATGTAAATGACTTTAACCGTTTTCTTGCGTCCGCCGGAAAGATCATGGAGATCTGCGAGGTATCGCCGAAGGTGGTAGACCGGGAAGAAGCGGTGGAGACGGGAGAACGTCTGAAAGGAGAAGTGGAATTTCGGGATGTTACATTCCAGATTGAAAATAAGGAGATCCTAGACCATATCAGTTTTAAGATCCCGGCAGGAAAGACATGCGCGGTTATGGGGGCGACCGGCAGTGGCAAAACCTCTCTGATCAATCTGATCCCGCGTCTTTATGACGTGGAGCAAGGGGAAGTGTTGATCGACGGTATCAATGTAAAGGATTATAAATTGAAGGATCTGAGAAAGAACATCGGTATCGCTGCGCAGGATGTCCTCTTGTATTCGGATACGATAGACGGCAATATCGCGTTTGGCGACAGTTCCCTCTCGGAGGAGGAAGTGATACAGTGCGCGGAGCTTTCTGATGCCGATAAATTTATCAGGGAACTTCCCAGACAGTATGAGACCATCGTGGGGGAACGGGGCGTAGGGCTGTCCGGCGGACAGAAGCAGCGGATCTCGCTGGCGCGTGCCATCGCTATCAAGCCGGCGATACTGATCTTGGACGATACCACATCTGCAGTGGATATGGAGACGGAAGCGCTGATTCAGGACAGCCTTAAAAATGATCTGGGATTTCCATGTACAAAGATCATTATTGCGCAGCGTATCTCTTCCGCTAAAAATGCCGATCAGATCATGATTCTGGAGGATGGCAGGATCACAGACATAGGCAGGCATGAGGAGTTGATCCAGCGGGATGGATATTATAAGCAGATCTATGAACTGCAGAGTGGAATTACCGTGGGTATTACCGGGGGTATTACCGAGGGTATTACCGAGGGTAAGTAGATTGAAAATAATTTTGCAAATATTGTGCCTGCGGCATAAACGGAGTAGAGGGATAGTAGTGATATGGCAAGAAATAAATACGATATTGACGAGGATCTGGAAACCCCATTTGACTTTCGTCATTTGAAACGTTCATTTTTGTATATCAAAAAATATAAAGGTAAAATGCTGGGTGCATTTATACTTAGCGTAGCCGCGGCTATTGCAGGATTGATTGCGCCGTTATTGACGCAGAAAGCGTTGGATGAGACGATTCCGGATGGAGATGTCAGGGGGTTGTTTTTTCTTGCGCTGCTGCTCATTATTTTTACGCTGGTCAATGTGCTTCTCAGTAATATTTGTTCCAGGATTCTTGCGGTGGTTGGACAGGATGTCATCTTTGATATCAGAAATGATCTCTTCAAACATCTGCAGGAACTTCCGTTTACGTATTATGATGACCGTCCGCATGGCAAGATCCTGATCCGTGTTATCAACTATGTGAATAGCGTTTCCAATATGCTTTCCAATGGAATCATTAGTTTCATCCTGGAAATTCTCAATATGGTTTTTATTCTGGGATTTATGCTGTTTGTAGATGTGCGGCTGACTGTTGTCGTGCTGGCTGGATTGCCTGTGTTTATTTTGGTGATGGGCTATATCAAAAATCATCAACGGAAAGCATGGCAGGACGTCTCAAATAAGAGTTCCAATATGAATGCCTATTTGCAGGAAAATATTGTAGGCGTCAGGGTTACCCGGAGTTTTACCAGAGAAAATCAAAATGCCGAAATCTTCGACCATCTCAATGACAGATACCGTGCAAGCTGGATGCAGGCGGTGAAATATTCCAATCTTGTCTGGCCCGCTACGGATGTGATCGCCATGCTGGTGCATGTGGCGCTTTTTGTGATAGGTCTGCTTGTTTTTGATCCGGCCACGGTGACGCTTGGAACGCTTGCCGCCATGACAGGTTACGCGTCGAGATTCTGGCAGCCGATCATGAATTTGTCGAATATCATGAATAATTTTATCAATAATATTGCTTATCTGGAAAGAATCTTTGAGACTCTGGATGAACCGGTCATGATCACGGACAAGGAAGGCGCGGCGGACATTGGAAAGATCCGGGGAGATGTTTCCTTTCATGATGTGACATTTGCCTATGAAAAAGAAAACAATGTTTTGGAACGGGTATCCTTTGATGTAAAAGCAGGAGAGAGTATTGCGCTGGTGGGTCCTACGGGGGCCGGAAAATCCACCATCGTTTCGCTGATTTCAAGATTTTATGATATTGATAGCGGGAGCATTACCATAGACGGAAAGGAGATTGGGGATGTTACCTTACATTCCCTGCGCTCGCAGATGGGTATCATGCTGCAGGACAGTTTTATCTTTAGCGGTACGGTGATGGACAATATCCGTTACGGCAGGCTGGACGCAACGGATGAGGAAGTAAGGAAGGCGGCTGCGGCTGTCTGCGCGGATGAATTTATTTCCCAGATGAGCGATGGATATCAGACACAGGTCAATGAACGGGGAGCGAAGTTGTCCGGAGGTGAAAAACAATTGATCAGCTTTGCAAGGACGCTGTTATCTGATCCGAAGATCCTGGTGCTGGATGAAGCAACTTCTTCCATTGATGCTAAGACAGAGGTGCTTGTGCAGAAGGGACTTGCGGAGCTGTTGAAAGGAAGGACATCGTTTATCATAGCGCATCGGCTTTCCACGATCAGAAATTGCGACAGGATCATGTTCATCGACGGCAGGGGCATTACGGAATGTGGCAGCCATGAGGAGTTGATGGCGAAGAAGGGTGATTATTACCGCCTGTATATGTCGCAGTCGGCATAATGCATGAAATTCGTTGCATTATAAGAACTTATATTGGACTATATGCCGATTTATGTTATACTGGTAGTTATCAAATAAAAGGGGGTTCAGAATATGGACAGAAGTACAGAAATCAGAAAGCTTTGCGAGGAAAAGCAGATCCGGATGATTGATTTTAAAATGACGGACATCGACGGCCGCTGGCATCACATTACGATACCGGTGGAGCGTTTTGACGAAAATACCTTCATCTATGGTATTGGATTTGATGGATCAAATTATGGATACGCGCCTGTGGAAAAGAGCGATATGGTCTTTTTGCCGGATCCGGATACGGCATATATCGATCCCTTTGCGGATGTGCCGACACTGACGATGTGCGGCAATGTCTGTGTGATTGGTAAGGAGGAAAATACGCCCTTTGACCAGTATCCTAAGAATGTCAGCTTAAAGGCGATGGAATACATGAAGGAGAGCGGTATTGCTGACAGTATGGTGATCGGACCGGAATTTGAATTTTATCTTTTTGATTCCGCGCGTTATGAAGTATCCCAAAGCCGGTGCGCCTATCAGATCGATACCCGGCAGGCGGAGTGGAACTGCAGGCTGGATGTGCCGGGCAACAATGGCTATGAGGTATCCTATGGGGGTGGATATCATATAGCGGCGCCTCAGGATGTGGGATATGATCTTAGAAGCCGTATGTGTATGGAGATTGGCAAATGGGGCATCCCTGTAAAATATCATCATCATGAAGTCGGCGGACCCGGACAGATGGAGATCGAGGTAGAGCTGGAAGATATGCCGAAGATGGCAGACAATACGATGATCATCAAGTATATCATTAAAAATATGGCGGCAAAAGAGGGAAAGACGGCGACTTTCCTGCCGAAGCCGATCTATCAGGAAGCCGGAAGCGGCATGCATGTTCATATGCTGCTCCGTAAGGATGGAAAGCCAATTTTTTATGATGAGAATGGATATTCGGGATTGAGCCAGACAGCACATTATTTTATCGGCGGATTGTTATCTCATATCGCTTCCCTGTGCGCCCTGACCAATCCTTCAACAAATTCCTTTAAACGTCTGGTTCCGGGTTATGAAGCTCCGGTAACGATCGGTTATGCGACTTCCAACAGAAGCGCGGTCATCCGTATTCCGGCTTATGCAAAATCGCCCGATACGAAGCGCTTTGAACTTAGAAATCCGGATGCGACAGCCAATCCGTATTATGCGTATGCAGCGATCCTGATGGCAGGTCTGGACGGTATCGAAAAGAAGATCGATCCGGCAGCCAATGGCTGGGGACCCTATGATTTTAACCTGTATAATTTGTCTGCGGAGGAGCAGAAGAAGATCAAAGGACTTCCCAAATCGCTGGAAGAGGCGCTGGATGCTCTGGAGGCGGATCATGACTATCTGACCAAAGGCGGCGTTTTCCCGGAGAGGCTGATTGAAGTCTGGATCGCGCGTAAGCGTGCAGAGGCAAGGCAGGCAGCGCAGATACCGACGCCGGCAGAGTTTAAAATGTATTATGATCTGTAAGTATACGGCAATGTTGGATATGATCATGGAAAAGTCTTATCGGGCTTAGAAATAATATTGCCCGGAGGAGGGAAAGGCATGGTTATTAAGAGTTTATGAAAGAAGAGATGTATGAAGTACGATGTCCGGAAAAGGTGAATAGGGATTGCCTGATGGAAGCGCCGGTTCCGGGATCAAAATCTATTACGAACAGGGCGCTTCTGCTCGCTGCTATGGCGAAGGGGACAAGTACCATTCATAACTGTCTGGCGAGTGATGATTCCATTTATTTTATGGAGTGTCTGAAAACCTTGGGTTTTTCTGTGGAGTCTGAACCGGAGGGTGCGCTTGGCAATCGGGTGAAGATCCTGGGACTTGGCGGCGAGATTCCCTGTAAAGAGGCAACGATTAATGTGGGAAGCGCCGGAACAGCTGCGCGTTTTCTGGCAGCGATGCTTGCTTTTTCTGATGGTGAATATACATTGGAGTCTTCGGAACAGATGAAGAAGCGTCCGATGCAGCCATTGATCGACGCATTGGAGCAGGCTGGCGCCAGAGTGGAATGTATAGAAGAAAAAGGTCATTTTCCGCTGCATATCACTGGAGTAAAGAAGGTAAATAAGCTCCGTTTAGAAGATGTATTTCCGGAATGCATCACGGTTAATATTGACCAGAGCTCCCAGTTTTTGAGCGCTCTTCTGATCGCGGCAGGAACGCTGCGTCAAACGATGGAAATTGATGTGAAAGGGTCCCATGGACTCAGTTACGCGGATCTTACCGTAAAGATGATGGAACAGTTTGGCGTTATCGTGAATAAAAAAGTGGTGCGTGGGGAACCTGTAGCTTATACACATCTGACTCTGCCGACGACTTAATAGGTGTAGATCTCGGTGGTCCCCGTATCATTA
>CAMWKA010000146.1 GCA_947174725.1 uncultured Lachnospiraceae bacterium
GTCTCTGTTATATACTTTACCCGGATTGGTTACAAAGAGTTCTAATAGTTCAAATTCTCTGGCTGTCAGATTGATCTCCTTTTGCCCGATCGTCAGACGACGGTTATCCAGATCGATCATCAATTCCCCCTTTTCGATGATATGGGAAACCGGCTTTGCGTTTTTGCGCGCCGCGCTTTCGTATCTTCTGATGATTCCCTTGATACGCGCCTTGACCTCCAGGATATTAAACGGCTTTGTAATATAATCATCGGCGCCGTTTTCCAATCCCATGATCTTATCCATATCATCGCCCTTTGCCGTCAGCATCACTATCGGCACATCCGAAAATTCCCTGACCTGTTGACATACCTCTGTACCGGAAAGCTTTGGAAGCATCAGATCCAATAAAATCAGACTATACTGATTTGCCCTGATTTTCTCTAAAGCCTCTTCTCCATCATAAGCCACATCCACCTGCATCTCATCCTGCTCCAGGCTATACCGGATCCCTTTTACAATCAACTTCTCGTCGTCTACGACCAATATTCTCTTACTCATCTCTATGTGAACCAATCCTTATTTATAATTTTACCATAATTGCGCATAATTCAAATTGCGAAGCAATTTGTAATAAGCGCCGCCTTTGCGCTTATTTTACCGCACAATAATATAACTCTCAATCTTCTCATATACGGCGTCCTTGATCCCTGTCACCTGCATAATATCTTCTTTACACGCAAACGCACCGTGCTGCTCACGATATGTAATGATTGCATCCGCTCTGGTCTGTCCGATTCCCGGAAGACTCATCAACTCTGCCGCGGTGGCAAGATTAATATTCAGAAGTCCCTGATTATCATAAGAAGATAAATTCTCCTGCATTACTTCCGGCAGATTCCCGGAAAGCGCCTCATCCTCCGTCGGAATCTGATACTGCATGCCGTCGCTGACTGTCAACGCAAGATTACAATAGTCCTGACAGGCATCCGGCAAAAATCCCCCTGCGGCATCTACCGCCTCATAAAGTCTGCTGCCTTCCGGCAAGGCGTAAACCCCCGGCGACTGAACTGCACCGCAGATATGGACATAAATATCCTCCTGCTGCCCGGCAACATTTTCCCCGATCTCATCACTGTAACCTTCGGGCTCGGCAGCCGGCTGTTCCTGCGCCTCCTGTCCGGAAACCGCATCCTGAAGCACCGCCCTGGGCGACGGCGCGGCACATGCTGATAAAAATACCGTCTGTAACAAGAGTAATAACGCCATAATCATATATTTAATTTTCATAAAATCTCCTTTCCGGTGTATCTGACACCCGCAAGGAGACCTTTCAGACTAGTTTTATTCTATGCTATATTGC
Organism: uncultured Lachnospiraceae bacterium; assembly: GCA_947174725.1. GTDB lineage: Bacteria > Bacillota > Clostridia > Lachnospirales > Lachnospiraceae > NK4A136. The sequence continues at coordinate 1,343 of CAMWKA010000146.1, forward strand.
ACAGAAATACAAGAGTGATTTTGTTAAGATTTCATTAAATATTTTATTCCCACTTAAATAACACACATCCCACGATCGCTACGATGATCCCAATGATCTTTCGAACCTCCAACGGCTGCTTCTCCACCTGAAATATCCCCAGCAGTTCAATGATATAGGCAACCAGAAGCTGCGATATGACGATGATCATGACCGCTTTTGCCGGTCCCAGCGCATCCATACTCTTGATCACCGTGATTGTGATAAACGCGCCGATCGCACCTCCCAGAAGCATATATTTAGGCTGCACCTTGACCACATCGCTCAAGGGACCGCGCTCCATAAACAGCCATGCCGCCAGACATACAACAAGCGCGGAAGCCTGTACATAAGACGCCGCTGCCCAGATGCCGGAAGCTTTCGTCACCTGGGTATTAAAGATGCCCTGCACACTCATCAGGGCCCCGGACAAGATCGCAATCAAAATCCCCCACATAATACTAATCCTTTCTCTCTGCCTGCACTTCTCATTGACACCATATTACTCAGATTAGTATTGCCTTTTTTCCTTCTTTCATACTCTTTTGATGATTGCAAAACAGGATCACTCATCTCTTTTTCAGAATTGTATATCAACTAAAAATAGATTATAATGATATCACTATCAGGGGAGGATTATTATGGAACTCAAGATCATACCTGCATATGATTTTCCAAATGAAATACGCATATTGTTTTCTGAATATACAAATATGCTGATTGCAGGAGATAGTTCATTTCAAAAATATCTTGACCTTCAGAATTATGATGAAGAATTAGAACATTTGGATAAAAAATATGGTTTACCGGACGGCAGATTGTATATTGCGTTTTATCATAGAGAATTGGCAGGATGTATCGGCTTGAGAAAGATAGACGAATGGAATTGTGAGATGAAGAGGCTTTATGTCAGACCTGCTTTTAGAGGGAAGAAGATCGGAAGCAAACTGGTTCAACTAATCATCAAAGATGCAAAAGAAATCGGATATTCTCATATGTTATTGGACACGCTTCCGTTTTTGAAGAGCGCGATCAATATGTATGAAACCATTGGTTTTTATGAAATACCAAGTTATAATGATAGTCCTATGACTACATCAATTTACATGAAGCTTGATTTATAATCTCCTTACATTTCAAACACCAGATCACAACGCTCCAGTATCCGGTAAGCGCTAAAATACCGTTCCTCCAAAGGGATCCAACGGTCACGAAAACTTAAGACCGCTTCGCTTCCGTTCCGGCTTCGGATACGCCGGATCTGCTCCTCCGGATCAATATTCAGAAATACCCGAAGATCATAAAAATCCCATAAAGAAGGATGACAGCTATAGGAACCTTCCACGATCGTGACATCCTTTGGTTTCATCTGAATCAGGGACGACAGTTCCATCTTTTTACAATCAAACTGCTGATAGGAAAACGCCAGTCCCTGACTAAGGGGCGTCATCACTTCCCCAAGAAATCTTTCATAATCCACATTGCCGCCCGGTTCCTGCATGCGCTCTGTTGTACGCTGTTCGGGCCGCAAGAAAAAATGGTCCATATGGATGACATTACATCCGATTTCTTCCTGCAGCAAGGCGGCTAACGATGTCTTCCCCGCGCCGCATCTTCCATCGATGGCAACCAGCAGCGGCTTTTTATGATAACCGCGGATCTGCTGTAATATGGCAGAGCATGCAGCTTTCCCTTCTTCCATACTTCAGTCCCCCACCTTTTGCAGCGAAGCTGTTTTCCTGCCAAACCGCACAAGACCGGTACGGTTGAGTGCAACCATGATCGCCGGAATCAGGATAAGCTGCAAAATGATTCCGGGAATCGCATTCAAAAACGCGCCGGCGATAAACATCTGCCATGTAAAACCATTGCCATTAATGCCGAGTAGCAATATCTGAACAACTCCCCATACCAGACGTCCTGACAACATTGCCATGATCATACAGCGATATAATGCAATGACACACTGCCAACGGGAATGGGAATACAGCCAGCCGATCACCACACCATATGTGGCAAGTTCAAACGCCATGGCAATTCCCGTTGGGAAAAGAATCGGCATTCCAAACAACATAGAACGCAGAATCGGCAGTATCAATCCGACAATAAGACCATACTGCCAGCCACAGATCAATCCGCACAAAAAAACGGGAATGTGCATGGGCAGAAGCATGCTCCCAATCTGCTTGATCTGTCCGGTCAGGAATGGCAATACCAGCCCTATCGCCATAAACATAGCCGCCAATGTTAAATTAATAATAGGTTTCTTTCTTGTTTCATCCATTCTGAAAATCCTCCATTTAATTACCCTTACATCCTGCTTCTTTTTTAATAAGCAGCAATCTCTTTTATCCGTTTAAGTTTTCCTAAAATATGTTTTCCTGAGATCTATTATATAATTTTGTTTCTATTAACACAATTTTATTTTTAAAGTTTTTGCATAAGCTAATCTTATACTAAAAATCAAGACTTTAGAAAAATACTACGCCTCCTGTGGAATAAAAGGCAGGACGGGTTGAAATGCACATATGAATAATGTATTATTATGTCAAAATGACATCCTGAGGGCAATCTATGAAAATCAATCTATCGCTCAAATATTGGAGTAAACACAAAAAAAGAGCATTTTCCGTCATATTTGCAATTGCTGTCAGTATGGCTGCGCTTGTCTGCGCAACTTTTCTTGCCCGAAGCTCATCTGTAGCGTATTTAGAATCCCAGCTTGACATAAGCGGTAATTATGATGTGATTTTTCCGAAAATAGCTGCGGACCGGCTTTCCTATTATAAAAATGATGACAGATTCTCCGCCGCAGGAACCTTATATAGAAGCGGAAAGATCATTTCGCCAACCGGAACAGAATTTTTCTTTGGCGCACTGGACGATCCGGCGATCGATCTGTATCATTCCACCCCTGAAGATGGCAGGTATCCACAAAAAAGCGGGGAGATAACCGCATGCCGCAGTTTTTTTGAAGCCAACGGATGCTATCCTGAGATTGGAGCTGCATTGTTCCTAACGCTTTATGATAAAGACGGTTTATTATTTAAAGAATGTGAATTTACGATCGTTGGTATCCTTGACGACAAAAACACCCGGGTTCTTTTTGAAAAAGAGGATTATGTCTTTCCTCAGGTCTTTTTGTCATTGGAAGATATTCCTCAAAACTCTGATCAGGATCTGATGGCTGACTATGCGTTTTCTGCCGATATCAGTCAAATGAAGGATGAATTTCGGGAACGAGAAATCGAATTTTTTGATGGCAGCCGTATCATGATGATGAATACAGTTGCTCTTGTCCCTATCACCGAAATATCCGAGAAAAATCTTTATGACTTCCTTGGTGTGGCACACAAAGACTTTTATGCTTATGCACTTATTCCTATTTTTTCATCTGTAGTTTTATTCGTTGCATTTGTGTCCATATGCAATGCCGTCTCAACCTCGCTTTCAGAAAGAAAACATCAATTTGCAATGCTGCGCTGTATCGGAATGGGCAATGACAGCGTCATGAAAATGGCGCTTACGGAGTCTTTCTGCATGGTCTTAGCCGGAATGGGCATAGGATTTATCCTTGGCATTGCAGTATATGTACTTATTCTTGTAATCCAGAGCACTTTCCTGAATTTAAATGTTTATCCTGCATTTTCAGTCAATCCAGTAATTGAAGCAACTACCGTAAATCCGTACCTGTTTCCGACAGCCGTATGTTTTGTCTGTAGTTTTTCCGCAATTCTGATCCCCTATCTGATCCAGCTTCACAAATCCCCAACGGAAGGATTGCGCAGCAATAGTCCGTCCGCTCCCAAAAAGGTTTTGAAGATAAAAAACAAATCAGCGGTTCTTGGGAAATTATCGGGAGGACTGCATCAGAATCTTTCGTTATTCATCATTGTCATTGTAGTTGTCTGGTCATCCGTTTTTGGATATTCTTATTTTTCCGCCCAGTCAGCAGTTGACAACCAAACTTATCAGACAATGTTGGAAAATACCCGGCTCATGGGATTTGATTATCTTGCGGAAAGAAGTTTCGATACTGCAAATTGCGGTAATGCCCAGTTAAACAGACATGGCTCAGGGATATCCCCGGAGCTTGCAGAAGAAATCGCCACATTTGATT
>CAMWKA010000147.1 GCA_947174725.1 uncultured Lachnospiraceae bacterium
ATATTTAAGTTGGTTAGATTGATTTTGAAAGCTTTTGGCAGTGCGAGACATCGCAACATTGTTATACTTTTTTCTTGGTTGTCTCAATTAAAGGGAAATTGAGCGCATAATACAATATTTATTGTAGTTTCTACTTTTGGGATTTTGTTATCAAGTACATGGTTCTTAAAATTGATTGATACTGTTTTAAGACTCACAAGGCTTCCGGCAATCGTAATGAACCAATCTACAATACCTTAAATAGTATAGTCAAAGCTAAAAAGGGATGAAGAAAGACTATAACTTTATATATAATAGTAGGAGGAATGTAAGTTATGGCGACAGTGATTGCGATCGACGGACCGGCGGGGGCCGGAAAAAGCACCATTGCAAAATTGGTGGCAAAGGAACTGAATGCGATCTATATTGATACGGGCGCAATGTACCGCGCTATGGCATTGTATCTTTTGCGCAATCATATAGATATAGAAGATGAAAAGGCATTGACAGAATGTGTTGCATCGGCGGATATTTCGATCCGTTTTGTGGATGGGGAGCAGCAGGTATGGCTGAATGGAGAGAATGTCAACGGTCTGATCCGAACGGAGGAAGTAGGCGCCATGGCGTCGGTTTCTTCCGCGAAAGGCGTTGTGCGTGTGAAATTGGTGGATCTGCAAAGAAAGCTGGCGGAAGATCATGATGTGGTCATGGATGGCAGGGATATTGGTACCCATGTGCTGCCAAACGCGAAGCCGAAGATTTTTCTGACTGCAAGCTCCAAGGTGCGCGCCAAGAGAAGATATGACGAGTTGACTGCCAGAGGAGAGTCATGTGATCTGGAGACGATTGAAAAAGATATTATCGAGCGGGATGAGCGGGATAAAAATCGTGAGATATCGCCGCTTCGTCAGGCAGAGGACGCGATACTGGTGGATACGTCGGACATGACGATAGATCAGGTGAAGGAGAAGATCATTTCATTGATTTGATAGATCAGGTGAAGGAGAAGATCATTTCATTGATTTGCCAGATCAGGTGAAAGGAGAAGACCATTTCACTGATTTAATCAATCAATGCAGCAATGAGGTTTGCATAACTTGAAGTCAGAACAACTATGTTCCAAAAATGATTTCATTTATGATGTTTTTGGAACATAGTTGTTCTGACGAAAAGTTATGTAAACCGTAAAGATCAAAGGAGTACGGCATGGAGATCATACTTGCCAAAACCGCCGGTTTCTGCTTTGGCGTTAAGCGGGCGGTGGATCAGGTCTATGAACAGTTAAAGCAGAATAAACCAATCTATACCTATGGACCGATCATCCACAATGAAGAGGTGGTCAATGATCTGATAGATAAGGGCGTCTCTATTATAGAGACAGAGGAAGAACTGGCAGCTTTAAGAAACGGTGTGGTGATCATCCGATCTCACGGCGTACCCGAACGGATCATAACGCTGTTGAAGAAAAACGGACTGGAATATATTGATATGACATGTCCTTTTGTGAAACGCATCCATGAGATCGTCAGCAGGGAGAGTGTGCATAGCCGTATTGTGATTATTGGCAATCCGGGACATCCCGAAGTGGAGGGTATCCGAGGGTGGTCGAAGACGCCCGCTGCGGTGATTGCGACAAAAGAGGAAGCTTACCTGTATGATCCTGAAGAATATCCGTGTCAAAACGGTGAGATTTCTGATAAAACCGGGCAAAATCATCCCGTGGAACAGAGTGGGAAGAAAAGTTCTCCCATCTGTATTGTTTCACAGACGACATTTAACTACAATAAATTTCAAGAACTTGTTGAAATATTTATGAAAAAAGGTTATGATATTAATATTATGAATACTATCTGCGACGCCACAAGAAAGCGTCAGGCAGAAGCGAAGGAAATTGCGTCGGATGCCGATATCATGATTGTCGTAGGTGACACAAAAAGCTCTAACAGCAGAAAGCTGTATGAAATCTGCAGGCAGGAATGTACCCGGACATATTTTATTCAGACCGGTAGGGATTTAGAGTTAAGGGTTGACGATACTGTGCGTAAGATAGGAATTACAGCGGGGGCTTCCACCCCGAATAATATTATAGAGGAGGTTCAAAACTATGTCAGAAGTATCTTTTGAACAAATGCTGGAAGATTCATTTAAAAATATCCATGTTGGTGACGTGGTGGAAGGAACCGTGATTACTGTAACTCCGGATGAAATAGCTGTGAATATCGGATATAAATCAGATGGTATCGTTACAAAACACGAATACACGAATAATCCCACCGTTGATCTTACAAGTGTTGTACATCCGGGAGATAAGATCAATGTTAAAGTGATCAAGATGAATGATGGGGATGGTCAGGTCGTATTATCCTATAAGAGACTGCTTTTGGAAAAGGTAAGCAAAGTGCTGGAGGATGCATTTAATGAGGGAACGATTCTGAAAGCGACTGTCTCAGAAGCCGTAAAAGGCGGGTTGAAAGTTATTGTAGATGATGTGCCTGTGTTTATTCCGGCAAGCCTTGCTTCAGATACATCTGTGAAGGATTTATCCGTGATGGAAGGACAGGAAGTGGAATTTGTCATTACAGAGTTTAATCCGAAAAAGAGAAAGTATATCGGTGATTGCCGCAGGGTATTGAGAGAGCGGAAAGAAGCAATGCGGGCGGAACTGGTTGCGAAGTTTCATGAAGGGGACATTATCGAAGGCGTTGTGCGGAATGTAACTGCGTTTGGCGCGTTTGTTGATATTGGCGGATTGGATGGACTGCTTCATATTTCCGAGATGAGCTGGGGGCATGTGGATAAGCCGTCTAATGTGGTAAGTAAGGGCGATACGATAAAGGTGATCATCAAAGAGATCAGAGGTGATAAGATTGCTCTGAGCGTAAGATTTGATGAGAACAATCCATGGTTAAATGCTGCCGATAAGTATGAAATCGGTACAGTGGTAACAGGTAAGGTCGCCAGAATGACCGATTTTGGCGCATTTGTACAGTTGGAAGAAGGAATCGATGCGCTGCTTCATGTATCACAGATCGCCAGACATCGGGTAGAGAAGCCGTCTGATGTATTGAAGATTGGCGATGAGATTGAGGCAATGGTGGTTGATCTGAATGTAGAAGAAAGGAAGATCAGCTTAAGCATGAAGAGACTTGCATCGGAGTCTGAGGATGCAGCAGAGGATGTAGAAGAATAAGATGCTGCCAGATGCTTGCAATGATCATGCATCATAGCAGTCTGTAGATTGAAAAATCAAAGATTTTTCAATCAGAAATTTGTGCTTGCGCCCAAATTTCCGGGTTATGGAAAGGCATGGTTATTAGTAAGATATTATAAAATAATAAATATGGTACAGAGGGGTAATATCGGTGCTGAACGATTATGAATCTTTTAAAAAGCAAGTACTGAGCATGACAGGGATAGACCTGAGCGCATATAAGGAAAAGCAGATGAAGCGCAGGATCGACGCCTTAATTACAAAATACGAAGCTGCCGATTATGACAGCTTTGTTTCGTTACTAAAAAAAGATAGAGAAGTTTATGAAACATTTGTTGGTTATCTGACGATCAATGTTTCCGAATTTTATCGTAATCCGGATCAGTGGAAGTATATGGATGAAGTGGTGATTCCGGAGCTGATCCGCAAATTTGGTACCAATCTGAAGATATGGAGCGCTGCTTGCTCTACGGGCGATGAACCCTATTCTTTGGTTATGGCATTATCTAAACATATCCCCATCAATCAGATCACGATTACGGCGACGGATATTGACAAGCAGATCCTTGCTAAGGCAAAGGTGGGGATTTATGGAGAAAAGTCAGTTGCCGGAGTCCCTATGGATCTGCGGAAAAAATATTTTGAAAAAATTGGGGATGCTTATAAGATTTCAGATGAAATCAAAAACAGGGTGGTATTTAAGCAGCATAATCTTTTGGCAGATCCCTATCCGAAAGATTATCATATGATCGTGTGCCGTAATGTATTGATCTATTTTACGGAAGAAGCGAAAGATGAGGTATTCCAGAAGTTCTGCTATTCGCTGGTTCCGACGGGGATCCTGTTTATTGGAAATACGGAGCAGATCATTACATATAAAGAGATGGGATATGAGAGAAAGAGTTCTTTCTTTTATTGTAAGAGATAATCATAGCAGTATTTTTTGATTAGAAGTTTCATATAATATTGTGATTAGGAGTTTGGCAGGATAATGAGAAATAGACTTCCGGCAAATAAAGAACAAAAATTCCGACTCATTTTAAGGGAAATCCGTGAGAACTCCCGGTTTGATGAAAATGAACAATATATACAGCACGGAACGACTACGGTAAAGGAACATTGTATCAAGGTGGCGCAGACAGCTTATTATATGTCTCACCGTTTACATATAACGGTACATGAGGAAGAGCTGATCAGAGGCGCGCTGCTTCACGATTATTTCCTTTATGACTGGCATGAAAAATCTTTGAAAAATTCCATTCATGGCTTTACACATCCGAGGAAAGCCCTGCGTGAGGCTTCTAAAGATTTTGATCTGACAAATATTGAAAAAGACATGATACAGTCTCATATGTTTCCTTTGACGGTCAGGCCTCCCAAATATCGGGAAGGTGTGCTGCTTTGCATTGCGGATAAACTTTGTGCTTTGCAGGAAACGATAGGGGGACGTTGATTGTGTATGAATTAATGACAAGACCATTCCTTCTTGGAATGGATTTCGCCACATTGACTTGTATCATGATGTTCTACAGCTTTATCGGCTGGTTTTATGAATCCACTATTTTTTCGTTGGTAGAACAGGGAAAACTGATGAACCGGGGGTGTTTTATCGGACCATATCTGCCGATTTACAGTGTGGTAGCTGTACTGAACCTATATCTGCTGGATGGGGTGAACAGTCCGTTTAAGATCGTATTGATTTCCGCCTTGACTTGTTGCGCGGTAGAATATATAACTTCATGGGCGCTGGAAAAGGTCTTTCATGCAAGATACTGGGACTACAGTTATTTTCCATTGAATATTAATGGGCGTATCAGTGTTGTGTCAGGCGCGTTTTTCGGAATTGCCATCTTGTTTCTGATCAAGGTACTTCATCCATTTACCATTGTTTTGATGAATAAGATACCTGAGCGCATCCGTGTGGTGCTTGGGGTATTTTTCTGGGGTTTGTTTCTGGTGGATGCCATCTTTACCGTGATCGGTATGTGTAATCTGAATCGTAAATGTAAAGAGATCTATGATGCAATCGACCGGAATATTGAGGCGGGATTCGATAAGATGAACAATAAAAAAGCATATCTGAACCGCTTTAAGATCGTCAGGGGAAGTAAAGAGCTTGTGGTAAAACTAAAAGGCATCAATAAAAAATTTGTTTCCATGGAAACCCGTATTATTGAAGCCTATCCTGATTTCCATTCTTATAGTTATGCCGAGATCCTTGATAAGATGAAGGAGACGCTGGCGCGCAAAAGAAGCGGCAGTCAGTTGAAAGTTATAGAG
>CAMWKA010000148.1 GCA_947174725.1 uncultured Lachnospiraceae bacterium
TACCAGAACAGTGCCTGCAACAAGATAAATCAGACAATAAATTATGAGCTGTGCCATATCTTTTGCCTGAAAAGAAAGTGGGAATATTTTTTTTAAGGTTTTCATAAGGGATCATGCCTTTCCTGCAGAGTTTTATGATGTCATAATCTTTATAATATCATATGCAATGAGTTGATGATACTTACATATAAATTAAAGAGTAAAAGAAGAACTAAAAAAGGCCTCTCATTGCTGAGAGACCTTGCGATGTCTCTATCTTATTTCTTGAGTTGTAAACCGTCTTTGAACGCTTCGCCTACTCTTTCTGTTACCTTATAGTATCCATGTGTGTACGGATCAAATGCGATAGCGTTTACCAAAGACATGTCAATTTTGCCATCCACCATAACACTTTCATCTGCTGTAACATTTACTACTTTACCAATCACACCACAGCCGTATCCTTCGCTTTGGTATTCGATAAATTCACACTCTAAGCAGAGGGGGAATTCATTGATCACCGGTGCATTCACCATTTCTGCTTTGCTTGCGGTAAGTCCACTGTTTTCAAACTTATTGGAAACACTGTTGCCTGACACAACACCAAAGTAATCTGCTTCAACTACATGGGCTGCATCAGCAATGCTTACCGTAAAGGCGCCGGTTGCTTTGATATTTTTTACTGTTTTGTGTGTTTCTGTCAAATTGAGAGCTACATTGCCCCTCTCCTGCATTGTACCCCATGCAGCGTTCATCACATTAACGCTGCCATCTTCATTGTAAGTCGCGACCATTAAGACCGGCATCGGGAAGATCCCTTCTGTAATGTTGAGTTTCTTTCTCATAATGCTACCTCGTTTCTTTATAAGATTGACAGAGCTTGAACCCTTATATCAATTGTAACAGTCAATGGAAAAAATACAAGTTTTGATTTTAAAAAGATTTTCTTGACAAAAAGAAAATAAGGTGATAGACTGCTTCTATAAAAGCAAAGGCGCTTTGGAATTTTCCAAAGTGCCTTTTATTTTGAATCAGCGATGCGAAGGGGCAGAGCAGGATGGCGTTAAGAGACCAGAACGCCGGAATGCAGTCTTCAGTATCGCTTATTTTTTTGCCACTGGATGAAGGGAGGAATAAGTTATGGAAGAAATTTCAACGATGATGGAAGAGATGTCCGGGCTGGTATTCGGCGTCTGGTTTTTGATCGGCGCTGCGCTGGTGTTCTGGATGCAGGCGGGATTTGCCATGGTGGAGGCAGGATTTACAAGGGCGAAGAACTCCGGTAATATCCTGATGAAGAACCTGATGGATTTCTGTATCGGTACGGTGGTATTTATTCTGATCGGTTTTGGCCTTTTGCTTGGAGAAGATGTGATGGGACTGATCGGAAAGCCGGGATTCGATATCTTTACGACGTATGAGAACTTTGACTGGTCTAACTTTGTATTTAACCTTGTATTCTGTGCTACGACGGCAACGATCGTATCCGGCGCAATGGCTGAGAGGACCAAATTTTTATCCTACTGTATTTATTCTGCAGTGATCTCAGCCCTGATCTATCCGATTGAAGCGCATTGGATCTGGGGCGGCGGCTGGCTTGCGCAGATGGGATTTCATGATTTTGCAGGTTCTACGGCGATTCACATGGTGGGCGGCATCTCCGCATTGATCGGCGCAAAGATCTTAGGTCCCCGTATCGGTAAATTTGTAAAGGATAAGGACGGCAAGGTGACTAAGGTCAATGCATTTCCGGGTCACAATCTTCCGATCGGCGCGCTGGGCGTATTTATCCTCTGGTTCGGCTGGTATGGGTTTAATGGCGCGGCGGCAACTACCATAGATGAGCTTGCTTCCATCTTTGTAACGACGACGATTGCTCCGGCGATTGCAACTTTAGTCTGTATGATATTTACCTGGATCAAATATGGGAAGCCTGATGTGTCCATGTGTCTGAATGCGTCACTGGCAGGTCTGGTGGCGATTACGGCTTCATGTGATGTAACGGATGCTTTCGGCGCTATCGTCATCGGTGCGGTGGCAGGATTATTGGTGGTATTTGGCGTATGGTTTCTGGATAATGTGCTGCATATTGATGATCCGGTGGGCGCAGTTGCGGTACACTGCTTAAATGGTATCTGGGGTACGATTGCCGTCGGTCTTTTTGCAACAGATACGGCTCCGGCATATGCAAGAGGATTTGGCGACGGAGTGACTTATGGAGCGAACCAGATCGCGGGAACAGGATTATTCTATGGTGGTGGCTTCAAGCTGCTGGGACTCCAGCTGATCGGTTTGGTGTCAGTAGCGGCGTGGACGGCAGTAACGATTACAATCGCATTTTATGTCATCAAAGCGGTAGTAGGGCTTCGTGTGACAGAAGAGGAAGAGATCATCGGTCTGGACGCGACAGAACATGGACTTCCTTCTGCATATGCAGGATTTAGTATTATGGATATTTCCAATACGATGATGATGGATGAAAATGAGAATACCGATCTGGGAGTTGCGGAATATGACAAGGCTTCCGAAACGCAGAAGAATGCGGCGGTCAAAGTGGCTGCTGTGCCGGTGGCTTCTACAAGCGGTATTTACAAGGTCGTTATTGTGACAAAGCTGTCAAGGTACGAGAAGCTTAGAAAGGCTATGAATGACCTTGGAGTAACCGGTATGACCATGACGCAGGTAATGGGCTGCGGTATCCAGAAGGGCGCCGGTGAGAAGTACCGAGGCGTTGAAATGGATGCTACCCTGCTTCCGAAGGTTAAGATTGAAGTGGTAGTCAGCAAGATCCCTGTAGCGGATGTCATTGAAACGGCGAAAAAGACCCTTTATACCGGTCATATCGGCGACGGCAAGATCTTTGTGTACAATGTTGACCAGGTAGTAAAGGTTCGTACCGGAGAGGAAGGATTTGCCGCACTGCAGGATGTGGAATAAAAAAATTAAAAATGATATTGACAAATGAAAAATATGCGGTATAATTCATTACATAAAGCAAAGGCGCTTTGAACATTGTTCAAGGCGTCTTTTTCTTTTGGGCAGGAAGAATCTGGACCCCCTATAGCCAGGATGTCTGCCGGAAGACCTTCAGACGGGATGCGCACCCGCCTGAAGGAATGCTTTTGAAAAAAAGGTCGATTTCAAAATGGAGAGGAGAAAAGTTATGACACAGGAAATTCCCAGTTTATATGGCAGTTTGGTATTTAATGATAAAGTGATGCGGAATAAGCTTCCGAAGGATATGTATAAGGCGCTTCGGAAAACCATTGAGAATGGTACCCATCTGGAGCTTGATGTTGCCAATTCCGTTGCAGTAGCGATGAAGGAGTGGGCGGTGGAGAATGGCGCTACCCATTTTACCCATTGGTTCCAGCCGATGACAGGATTCACGGCGGAGAAACATGACAGCTTTATCATTCCGGTTGGGGAGGGAGAAGTCATTATGGACTTTTCCGGAAAGGAGCTGGTAAAGGGCGAGCCGGATGCATCCAGTTTCCCATCAGGCGGTCTTCGGGCAACTTTTGAAGCAAGAGGATATACTGCATGGGATCCCACATCTCCGGCATTTATCAAGGACGGTACATTATATATCCCGACGGCGTTTTGTTCTTATGGAGGTCAGGCGCTGGATAAAAAGACGCCGCTGCTGCGTTCCATGGAAGCACTCAGCAACTCTGCGGTCAAGATGTTGAAGCTGTTGGGCAATGGGATGGTTACCAGAGTTTCTACAACCGTCGGCCCGGAGCAGGAATACTTTTTGGTTGATAAAGCGATGTATCAGATGCGTAAGGATCTGGTATTCTGCGGAAGGACATTATTCGGTGCGCCTTCTCCGAAGGGGCAGGAGATGGAAGATCATTATTTTGGGGCATTGAAACCCAGAGTGACGGACTATATGCATGATCTGGACATCGAGTTATGGAAGCTGGGCATCCCTGCTAAGACGAAGCATAATGAGGTAGCGCCTGCACAGCATGAGCTGGCGCCGGTATTTGATACTTCCAATGTGGCTGTTGATCACAACCAGCTGACCATGGAGATCATGAAAAAGGTGGCTGAGAAACATAATATGGTATGTCTGCTGCATGAGAAGCCTTTTGTAGGCATTAACGGAAGCGGCAAGCATAATAACTGGTCCATGATTACAAGCGATGGTGTGAATCTGCTGGATCCGGGATCTACTCCGGCACAGAATATCCAGTTCCTTGTATTTTTAATGGCAGTCATCAAGGCAGTCGATGATTATGCTGATCTGATGAGAGTAGCGGCCTCCGGCGCGGGCAATGATCATCGTCTGGGAGCAAATGAAGCGCCGCCTGCGATCGTATCGATCTTTTTAGGAGAAGAGCTGACCGGAGTACTGGAATCCATCGAAAATGATACGTATTTTCCGAATCATGAAAAAGTGCAGATGGACATCGGCGCGCATGTTCTGCCTCATTTCTTTAAAGATAATACGGATCGTAACAGGACCTCGCCATTTGCCTTTACCGGTAATAAATTTGAGTTCCGTATGCTGGGATCTTCCGCATCCGTATCAGATCCTAACGTGGTACTGAATACGGCTGTTGCAGAGGCGCTTGACCAGTTCTATCAGGAGCTGGAAGGAACAAAGCCTGAAGAGATGGAGCATGCGGTACACGAGCTGATCAAACGTGCCATCAAGAAGCATAAGAAAGTTGTATTTAACGGCAATGGATATACAGATGAATGGATCAAGGAAGCAACGCAGGAGCGTGGACTGTACAACTTTGTATCTACGCCTGCATGTCTGCCACAGCTGATCGCGGAGAAAAATGTGGAGTTGTTTACGAAACATCAGGTATTATCAAAGGAAGAGTTAACCTCCAGATATGAGATCAAGCTGGAGAATTACGTTAAGACGCTGGCGATCGAAGCACGTACCATGGAGGAGATGCTGACCAAAGATCTGCTTCCTTCCATTAGTGAATATACAGGTGTGATCGCATCCAACGCATCTGCGAAAAAGGCATTTATGAGCAGCATTTCTACAGCAGCAGAGGAGGCGTTGGTACAGCAGCTGACAGATGCTTATAACGAGCTGACAGACGGTGCGGCAGCATTGAAAAAACTGACGGAGAAAGCGGATGCTGCAGGAGATATGCAGAAGACTGCGGAAGCATATCATGACGAGGTGCTTGCAAAGATGAATGAACTGGCGGCAATCGCTAACACGGCGGAAGCGCTGATTCCTGACGAGTACCTTCCGTATCCGACCTACGATCACTTGTTGTTCTTCTAATAAACTTTCTGGGGAAGCGCTGATCAAATCGGCGCTTCCTTAGAATCTCCGATGGATGCAGACCAGCAATCAGTCCAAGAGGCTGGATGCTGGTCTTTCCCATTAAAGAAATTATTTGTGCAACTTGCCACCTCAAAATTTAAAAAGAACATTTTGGCACTCGAATCCTATCTATAATAT
>CAMWKA010000149.1 GCA_947174725.1 uncultured Lachnospiraceae bacterium
GTTGTAGTCTTCACATAAGACCACTACAAGTGGTCTCTGGAAGGATTTTTGGAAGGAGATAGAAACAGATGGCAGAAATACAATTAGGTGTTATTGAGGCGCGATATGCAGATATGATCTGGGAGCATGAGCCGGTTACCTCGTCTGAACTGGTAAAGATGACAGCGGTGGAATTTAACTGGAAGAGAACTACGGCACACAATGTGTTACGCAGATTAATCGACAAGGGATTGTTTCAGAATGACAACGGATTGGTGACTGCCGTGATTTCCAGGGATGAATTTTATTCCATGCAGAGCAAAAAATATGTGGAAGATACCTTTGCCGGTTCCCTTCCGGCATTTATTGCGGCATTTATGCAGGGTTCTAAGATTACAGCGGATGAGGCGGAAGCGATCCATAGGATGATCGACAGAGCAGAGGAGTCATGAGCATGGGTGATATTTTCATGAAACTATTAAATATGAGCATTAATGCCGGGTGGTTGATATTGGCAGTGTTATGTATCAGGCTGATATTTAAAAAAATTCCCAAATGGGTGAGTTGTTTATTGTGGGGTGTTGTTGCAATCAGGCTGATTTGTCCGTTTTCCATTGAAAGCCGTTTCAGCATACTGCCAAGTGCGGAACCTATAAGATCCAGTACGGTTGTGGAAGGGGAAGTGCAAAATTATATACCGTCCATTGACAGTCATCTGACAATTGTGGAAAATACGATAAACCCAATGTTAACGGAGAGTTTTGCATATAACGAATCAGATAGTGTGGCGCCATTGCAGGTAGTTACAAATGTTGCCGGTTATGCCTGGTGCTGTGGCATGATTCTGTTGATCATCTGGGCAATGGTCAGCGCTATAAGACTGTATAAACTTGTAAGAGAAGCTGTATGTGTTAAGGATCATATTTATATTTGTGATGCCGTAAACTCGCCGTTTATTTTTGGAATCGTCAGACCACGGATCTATCTTCCTTCTGCACTGAATGAGAAAGAAATGAATTATATCGTTGCACATGAATCAGCACATCTTAAAAGAAAAGACCATTGGTGGAAATCCTTAGGATATTTATTGTTGTGCATCTATTGGTTTCATCCTCTTTGCTGGGCAGCATATGCTCTGTTTTGCAAGGACATTGAACTGGCATGTGATGAAAAAGTAGCCAAAGATATGACATTCGATGAAAAGAAAGAATATTCTAAAGTGCTGTTATCCTGCGCAAGGCAGAGGAGCCTGATCATGGTGTGTCCACTGGCTTTTGGGGAAGTGGGGGTTAGGGAAAGAGTAAAATCCGTATTGAACTATAAAAAGCCGGCGTTATGGATCATGATAGCAGCGGCAGCAGTATTAGTAATATTGGCAATATGTTTCCTGACCGATCCAGGAAAAAATAATCAAAGCATGGAAAGTGCAGATGTGGAAAATGGAAGTATGGAAAGCGGAAGCATAGAAAACGGAAACATGGAAAGTGGTGAGGAATCGCCGGAACAGTTGATCAACAGATGGGCGCAGGCATTTGTCAATCGTGATGGAGAAACCATTGCGTCGCTGGCGTCTTTGGAAGTCAGAGAAGAACTGGGCAGGATGGAGTTTTTGATGGATTCGGAGGGGCAGATCATCTTCGGCTTGAGCAATCCTTGGCCGAGCTTGAGCAGTCCCTGGCCGAAGGATGTGAATACGGATTATACCGCCCATATCTATGAGGATATCGGAACGGCAGAAATCTATTATTATGCACAGACTTCCGATCCGCATGTTTTTGTCTGGAGAGAGACGCTTACCTATGAAAAGGAAGGGGATTCCTATATAGTTACGGGAGATGAACTAACATATTATGATAATATTTCTTCGGGTGCGGAATATGCGGAGGCCTATCAGGGGCGGATCGACGCAACTATGATCGATTACACATGGAATGGGCTGGGAGAAGCATTAAATGATAATGCGGCTTCTTCCGACAATGACGTATATAAGGCTTTGTTATCGCCGGAAAGCGCGGCAGTTTCCCTGCTTAATCTTTCGACAGATCCGAGAGACGTGAGCATTTCGATCTATGACGGCAGCGAAGGAACAGGGATGGTAGGACTTGAAATTCTGTTTTTGCAGGATCAGTATACCGTAACGATCAGTATGATACAGCCGTATGGAATGTACGGCATATGGGTGCCTGCGGATTACCGGATCGATGTCGAATCAAGATTTATGGACATTCCGTGGGATGAGATCGAGGCAATCCCGGATGTGGGATATTATGATCACAGATTTGACAAGGTAATCTGTATCGGGGAGATTCCCGAATATGATATCAGAGTGTACGGATATAATGATGAAGACATATCGAGGCGCGGCGTGGCAATAGATATTGCGGGTGATGTGAACTATTTTGACTGGTATTATACAAGCCCGCGGCAAATCATGCCGAAATTGTACTGGGATGAAGATGAAAGACAGCTTCAGATGGCGTTTCATATTCATACGGGAACCGGATTTGACGCAGAGGATCTTGTCATATTACAACAGTACGATACAGGAACACTTGTTCCCTATTACTTCCCTTATATTAATTATCGGGAAATCTTAAGTGAACGGATCGGATACAGTTTTGATGACGGCAGCCGGGAACTGACGCTGACGGATACGGTAACAGGCAGGGATGTAGCGTCGGTTACGATTCCGGAGGGGGAAATAACGGGAATTTCTTGTGGCGATATTTCTTATTTTGAATTAGGAGAGTCTATCAAATTATCTGTATGTCCCGGTTTTTTCAGAGAGGGATATGCGGTTCCAGACTATACGGGTATGCCGGTTCTGGAATTTGAAGTAGAATATGAATGGGTTATCAATCATTATGGCGGAGATGAATTATCGTTTGACTTAGGGGATCTGGTGGGGATCCGCCAAGATGAAGATTAATTTTTCGGAGTTACCATACTGCTGTTGAAATCTATGGAGTCGCGATGGCATTGCGCATCTTCCTTAGTATATGAGTTTTTTAATTTGGGTAACCACCCAGTCTTCATATTCTAAGTGATAGGCGGAGCCGCAGCTTGGGCAATGTTTTTCCTTGGTGGCATCAAAACTTGCACCGCAGTTTTTGCATTGCAGCCGTTGAATTGAAAAATGCATATTGATAGGACGGTTGAGATTTCGTTTTACCTGTATGCTGTATTTGTTTCGCCTTTGATAAATCTTCTCTCCATTATCATACAGATTATCCAGAAAAACAGTTACCGTAACAAAACAAAAATCCCCTTTGATTCGGAAATTCTTTAATCCCATTCCACCGGCATAAAATACGTCTATAACGTCATCAAACATACCGTCCAAAGGAGCCCCCTCATAAATTGCGAGTTCCGAAAGATTGTCCGTAAAGATGATTGCTTTGAGTAGGGAAATTACTTTGTTGGAAAAATATTCGTAAGAAAATTCCGGACTGTAGCGCTTCATCAGATTGAAAAACCGCCACCCGGAACCCAGTGAAGGCAGCATCGGCATGGTTCTTCCTGATTCCCATATGAGTTTTCCAAGTAAGGAATATGTGTAAAGAAGCCAGCCCATAGTTACACCGCCGAAAACGCTGGTCAGAAGCAAAGTAAATAAAAATGATACCGGACCTCCCTCAGGTATTCCGTCAAAAAAGAGGTATTTGAACAGCATAAAAAAGAAAAACAAAATTCCCGCCACCACCATGAATTTTGCAAGCTTGGCTTTGTATTCTTCCTCGGTTAATCCCATGTCTTCCAGAAAGTAATAGTTAGATACCACGGGAAAAATATCTGACATCCGAAAGCATGTTCCGCAGTAAGGACACCCGGTCTGTAGCTGGGCAATAGTAGAAACGCCGCCGCATGATGGGCAGTTATAAGTAGCATTCTTTGCAAGCTGCGGTGTATTGACGTCGGTAATCGTCTGATAGAAACTCATGTTTTTCCGGTTTGTATATTCTTTTTTGCCGTTTCTGATAATCGTTCTTTCCATAGCGCAGGTACGACATTTCATTTGACTGGTATAATGCGCGTCACTCCAACGTCTGCAATCCAGATCTTTGTCGGCAAAATGTCCCCTTGGGGTAAAGCTGTACTGCATAGATATTCTCTTATTTTGCAGACGTTCTTTTTGAAGCTTCAGGGCGTATCGGATATCCTGATCTCCTCCCTTAGGCGCTTCTCCTGTCATGGTATATTCTTCAAGATTGATAGCAAATCTTTCAAACATGCTGCCGTTGGAACGCGACCAGATGATTTTTGGGGTTTTCTCTTTCATGTAGGATTCTCTCCTTTTTTAGGCGATTTTATCATATTTTATGTTCCGCCATTTCTCTGGTTAATAGATAAGTAACAGTTATTGGCCCTTCAGTAAAAGCACCTTTTTACATAGTAACAATTTCATTATAAATTATGATGTTTTTATTAGCAACAATATATCGTTGCTGCTTTCAGTTGTTTCACTGTTATATTATAGTCATTTTATGCTTTTATTGGGAGTTTTGAGTACTCCGGGTAAAGAACGGCGTCCCTACAGTCGAAAGATATAAAGAAGCTATTGCAGCAGAAAGTTTCAAATGCTGCGGATAGCGGAAAATACCCGGTCAATAGGCCGGAGAAAGGAGAGAGTTAATATGAATGTTGGAGGAATTGGAGCCAATCAGTATGCATGGGATTCCGAGTATCGTGTTTCCCGCAGAACCGGCGCGGTAACGAACTTCAGAAAGACAATGCAGAATGCCGTCAACAAATCCCAGGGAAATGTGATCCATGGATTATGGGGCGAGAAGAATCAGGCGGGGGACACCGTTGTAGGAGCGTGGGCCAATACATCTGCAAATACGTCGGTAACCGTGTATCAACCGAAGGATTTTGATGAGAAGAATCCGGTCTATAAGATGAAAATCTGGGACAGCGAAGGTAATGTAACGGAGAGAAGCGTGAATCTGAAAGATGTTGATCCATGGAAGAGTGATTCGTTTGATATGTACGCATATTCCTGTTATGCAAGCCGCAGTGGAAAATATAATTCTGCCGTTTCTAAATATATGGGGACATATGCGCACTATACAGACGGATTGTACGGTGGTTCTTCTTATTACAACATGCTGCAGCCCACGAACTGGTTAAGTGCGGTAAACAGCGTCATGAACACGCAGTATGGACTTGGAAACATAAGCGGTTACATGGGTTACAAGGGATTTTATGATTTCCTGAGCGGTGGCAATCTATTCTGATCATATCGTTTGGACCTTATGGAAAGCGGTGCGGCTCCTGAATGACAGAGGGAGCCGCAAATTAATGTAGAGAAAAAGAAAAGGATGGTCGCATATCGAAATACAGATTGATATCGGTAGGTGGTTGTTATATAATATACGCGAAAACAATGATGCATTGAGGATATGTTATCATATTTTAATAACTATTGGAT
>CAMWKA010000150.1 GCA_947174725.1 uncultured Lachnospiraceae bacterium
AATGTTAAGAATTTCTAATTTCCTTCCAAATGCACATGCACAGATTATGATTTGTACAGCCCGTCGTATCATTTCTTTAAAGGTATCTTTTGACACCTGAATCCTAAGTTTCAAACTGACTGTTATACAGCTTCGCGTAAAAACCATCCTGCTCCAGCAGGCTTTCATGGTTACCCTGCTCTACGATATGTCCGTCGCGCATAACCAGAATAATGTCCGCCTCACGGATCGTCGAAAGCCGGTGCGCTACGATAAAGCTGGTCCTGCCCTGCATCATTCTGGCAAATGCGTTCTGTATCTTGATCTCCGTTCTGGTGTCAATGGAACTCGTCGCCTCGTCCAAAATCAGCATCGGCGGCAGCGCAAGCATCACTCTGGTAATACAAATCAGCTGTTTCTGTCCCTGCGACAAAGTACCTTCATTTTCTCCGATTACAGTATCATATCCATGCTCCAACCGGCGGATAAAACTATGCGCATGGGAAGCCTTAGCTGCTGCCACGATCTCCTCCTCTGTAGCATCCGGCTTTCCCATAATAATATTATCCCGGATGGTACCGTTCATCAGCCACGTTTCCTGTAATACCATACCAAAAGAAGTCCGAAGGCTCTTTCTGGTCATCTCGCGGATATTCGTTCCATCCACCGCAATGCTTCCCTGATTCACATCATAGAAACGCATCAAAAGATTGATCAGCGTCGTCTTTCCGCATCCTGTGGGTCCAACGATCGCAATACGCTGTCCGGGCTTTACCGTAAGATTCAGGTCTTCGATCAGGCTGCGTTCCGGCACATAAGAGAATCCCACATGCTCCAGTTTCAGACTGCCCCTGACATCATGGAGTGTCACCGCATGCTCTGCTTCCGGAACCTGCGGTTCTTCTTCAATCAACTCAAAGATACGTCCTGCACAGGCGATGGCATTTTGAAGTTCCGTGATCACACCGGAAATCTCATTGAACGGCTTTGTATATTGATTTGCATAGCTTAAAAGACAGGATAACTGCCCCACTGTCAATACCCCGCCTGTACCAATGACCGTCATGGAACCTGCCAGCGCCACTCCGGTATATACCAGTGAATTGACAAATCTGGTAGAAGGATTGGTTGTAGAGGAAAAGAAAATCGCCCGAAGGGACGCTTTCTGCAGCCGTCCGTTGATCTCATCAAACTGCTCCATAGCATCGTCCTCATAGGAAAATGCCTGCAATACCTTCTCATTCCCAATCATTTCATCGATTAAGGTGGTCTGCTCCGCCCTTGTTTCCGACTGCAGGCGGAACATATCATATGTCTTTTTCGCAATAAACGCCGCCACAAATAAGGATACCGGCGTGATCAGGACGACGATCAGCGTCACCTGAACATTAATACTAAACATCAAAACCAATGTTCCAACGATGGTAAGCACACCGGTAAAAAGCTGGGTAAATCCCATCAACAGACCATCCGCAAATTGATCTACATCCGCGATCACGCGACTGACGATCTCGCCTGCAGGGTGTGCGTCGATATAGGAAAGAGGAAGCCTCTCTATCTTTTCAAATGCCTCTCTCCGGATATCCCTTACCACATCAAAGGTAATCTTATTGTTACATGTATTCATGATATACTGCGCCACGATCGTCACGCCGATCACGGTCAGCATCCTGTTGATGATCTTGGAAAGCCCGTCAAAATCGACCTGACCTTTTGCCACGATCATGTCGATGGCATCGCCGGTCAGGATCGGCAGGACCAATGCCAGAAGTGCGGAAACCGCCGCCATAACCAGCGAGAGAATGAGAAGTCCCCAATATCTGCTGATATAATGCAGAACCTTTTTGATAATATCACGGTTACGCATTTGCCACGCCTCCCTTCGCCTCTTTCTTAAACTGGGAGTCGTAGATCTCCTTATAGACTTCGCACGTCTTTAAAAGCTCCTCATGAGTTCCAAGTCCTGCCGCTTCTCCATCCTCCAGAACAAGGATCTGATCGGCATGCATCATGGAAGCTGTCCGCTGCGACACGATAAATAACGTGGGCGGATCTTCCATCTCCCGGATCGCCTTACGCAGCGCCGCATCCGTCGCATAATCAAGCGCCGACGCACTATCGTCTAAGATCAGGATCTTGGGATGCTTTACGATCGCCCTTGCAATCGCCAGCCTCTGTCTCTGCCCGCCCGAAAAATTCTTTCCGCCCTGCGCCACTTCCGCGTCCAGGCCTCCGTCCTTCTGTAGGACAAATTCCTTCGCCTGCGCAATCTCCAGCGCCTTCATGATCTCCTCATCCGTGGCATCTTTTTTTCCCCACTGCATATTGCTGCGGATCGTACCGGTAAATAACACGGACTTCTGCGGTACGATGCCGATCTTATCCCGCAGTGTCTGATAACGGTACTCTTTCACGTCCACGCCGTCCACGCGTACCGTCCCTTTGGTAACGTCATAAAACCGGGGAATCAGATTGATAAGCGTCGTCTTACCGGATCCGGTGCCGCCGATAATGCCAATCACGGAACCTTTTTTCACCTCCAATGTAATCCCCTGCAAAGATTCTTCGGATGCATTGCAATACCTGACAGATACATCAGCAAATTCCACGGCGCAGCTGTCATTTACCACACGTCCATCCCCGCCGTCGTACGTTCCCTCCGTCATGGAGGACTGTATCTGCAGCACTCCTGAGATTCTTCCCGCACATGCCACTGCCTTCGTCACTGTAATGATCAGGTTTGCCAGTTTGATCAGTTCAATCAGGATCTGTGACATATAATTAACAAGAGCAACCACCTCACCCTGCGTGATAACTCCCTGATCCACCTGAACCGCCCCACGGTACACCAGCCAGATAATGCCGGCATTGATGATGGCAAAGGTCAGCGGATTCATCAATGCGGAGATACTTCCCACCGCCGTCTGTATTCCCACCAGTTCATGATTGGCTTTCTCAAAACGGCTGATCTCCTCTTCCTCCTTGGAGAATGCCCGTATCACCCTGACGCCGGTCAGATTCGCCCTCGTTCTGGACAGGACCTGATCCAACGCATTCTGTACCTTTCGGTACATCGGTATCGTCAAAAGCATGATTCCATACACAACAATGGACAGCAAGGGAATGACTACCACAAACACGACCGCCGCTTTGACATTGATCGTAAATGCCATGATCATCGCGCCAAAAACGATAAACGGAGATCTTAAAAACAAACGGAGCGTCAGATTCACACCGGACTGCAGCTGATTGATATCGCTTGTCATACGGGTGACCATCGTAGACGTCCCAATCGTATCGATCTCCGAATAAGACAATCCCTGAATATGGTGGAACAGTGCCTGCTTTACCCTTGCCGAAAAGCCTACCGCCGCCTTCGCTGAAAAAAACTGTGCCGTCAATGAGCATACCAGTCCGATAATGCCCAGCACCACCATGATCAGGCACATTTTTACAATATATGCCCTGTCCCCTTCTGCGATACCCACATCAATGATTTGCACCACAACAAGCGGTATCAGAAGTTCAAAAGAAGCCTCCAGTAATTTAAACAGAGGCCCCAGTACACATTCTTTGCCATATCCTTTAAAATATTTGAACAATGCTTTCATTTTTTAAACATGTTCCTTTCATTACCTACGGCGGGTCTAGCTCTATTTCCAAGTATCCGTATACATGATCTTCGCCGCCATGTCATCTGCATTTTTCTCATCCGTCAAAAGCGCCAGCAGCCTCAGCGCAAATGCTATGGAAGTTCCCATGCCTCTGGATGTGATCACATGCCCATCTACAGATACTTTATCAAACGAAACCTTTGCGCCTGTCAGCTGATCCTCCATGCCTCCATAGCATCCTGCCTTTCTTCCCTGCAGGATACCTCGATGACCCAGGATCGTCGGCGCCGCGCAGATCGCCGCCACATATTTTTCTTTTGCATGGAACTCATCCACTTTCTCCATCAGGGGAGCACAATTTTCCAGATTTTCTTTTCCCTTCAATCCTCCGGGAAGAACGATCATATCCACGTCCGCAAAATCCAGTTCCTCAAAAAGGATATCTGCCTTCACCTCAATATTGTGGGAGCCCATCACTGCAAGCCTTCCCATGATAGAAACCATGACAGTTTCAACGCCGCCCCGGCGTAAAATATCTACGACTGTCAGACCCTCTATTTCCTCAAATCCATCCGCTAACATTACTGCTATTTTTCCCATATAATGTTACGCTCCTTTCTTTTTGCTTATTTATTTTAGGGTTTAGTTGCGTCTTTCATTCCTTTTGTCCGGTTTACATAACTCTTTGTTCGAATCTCTATGTTCCAAAAAAATCATAAATGAAATCATTTTTGGAACTTAGAGATTCAAACCGCAGGTTATGTAAACCTCATGGGCAAATCTATGAAACGAATACTCAGCAATACTTAATAATAAACACTTGGGTTTTTACAATCAAATTTATGATCACATGGCTTTGATCCTTGCTAATGCTTCTACCGTATTCTCATAGCTGCCAAATGCCGTCAGCCTGAAATAATGCTCACCGCTGGGTCCGAATCCGGAACCCGGTGTACCGACCACATTGGCATGTTCCAGAAGATGGTCAAAAAATTCCCAGCTTGTCATATTGTCCGGTGTTTTTAACCAGATATAGGGCGCGTTCACACCGCCGGACGCCTCATAACCGGCTTCCTTTAGGCCGTTCAGAATATAGGCCGCATTCTTCATATAATAGGCTACCTGTTCTTTTAACTGTGCTTTTCCTTCCGCGGAATAGACCGCCTCTCCGGCACGCTGGACGATATACGGCGCACCGTTATATTTCGTGCCATGCCGCCTTGCCCAGAGAGAATGAAGCGCGACATCGCCGCATTTCAAATCTTTGGGAATCACCGTATATCCAAGGCGGACGCCGGTAAACCCTGCATTCTTAGAAAAGGAATGGAGCTCGATTGCGCATGTCCTTGCCCCATCACATTCATAAATGCTGTGCGGCACATCCGTCTCCGTAATATAAGCTTCGTAAGCGGCGTCATAAATGATGACTGCGCCAATCTTATTTGCATAATCCACCCACTCCTGAAGCTGCGGCTTTGTGATCGTGGAACCGGTGGGATTGTTGGGGAAACAAAGATAAATCAGATCCGGTGCCTCCTTAGGAATCACAGGGGCAAATCCACTATCCGCCGTACAAGGCATATAGATCACATTGCTCCATATCTCTGTTTTCGCATCATAATTGCCTGTCCTGCCCGCCATAACATTCGTATCCACATAAACCGGATATACGGGATCGCAGACTGCAATCTTACTGTCCTGCGCAAAAATCTCCTGAATATTGCCGGAATCACTTTTCGCCCCGTCGGA
>CAMWKA010000151.1 GCA_947174725.1 uncultured Lachnospiraceae bacterium
AGGTTGATGTGTCTGAGACAGAAAAAAAAGATTCCTTAAGAAGACAAAATCTTGATGCAACCAATGATTTTGCGGATTTTACATGGGATTTTTTCAGACAGATCGGTCAATGGATCAAACGTAATCGTCGTATGGCTATGATTTCGGTGGCAGTTTGCGCGGGTGTTGTCATTTTGATATGGATTGTGAGTTCTATCTCGCGGAATATCGATGCCTCAAGACTTACGGCATCAGTATCTGACAATTTGCAGAACAATCTGACCGTTAATACCGGGGTGATACCGATACCACAGGAGTTGCTGCAGGTGGATGCTTATCCTGCTGTTAATGAACTTGTAGTGCGTTATTTTGAGGCGATGCAGAATGATGATGTTGAGACTCTTCGCAGTTTGAAGAATTATGTGGATGAGGTAGAGATCGCAAAAATGAACGCGAAATCCCAGTATGTGGAAAG
The DNA here is from genome assembly GCA_947174725.1 of uncultured Lachnospiraceae bacterium. Taxonomy (GTDB): domain Bacteria; phylum Bacillota; class Clostridia; order Lachnospirales; family Lachnospiraceae; genus NK4A136. The sequence continues at coordinate 455 of CAMWKA010000151.1, forward strand.
CTATGATAATATTACCTGCTATACAAAGATAGGTCCCATTGCCAACTCTTATATTGTTTATGTATGCTATGATGTAAAGTTTCAAAATTGGGATATGGTAGCGCCTAGTCTGCTGACATTGTTTGTATGTACCAATGATGCGGGTAATTTATATATTTATACAGGAGAACTGGATGAAAATATAGGAAATTATATTGCATCCATTACCTCGCAGGAAGATGTGCAGGATCTGTATCAGAGAGTGCAGACAGAATATAAAGAGATGGTGGATGCCAATCCGGATTTTGCAAATTTTATGTCGTCTTTAAATCTGCTTATCAGGGATAGTGTAGGTGCGCAGCTTGCGGCTACCGATTATCTTGGGGATGATATGAATACTCCCGCGGATGTAGCGCAGGAAGGGGATTCGGAGGGAGTAACGGGTAATGCAGCCGGAGGAGAGAATACAGATGAGTTTGAAGTTCGTGCGACGACAACTGTTAATGTGAGAGCGTCTGACAGTGAAATGGCTGATCGTCTGGGAAAGGTGGAAGCAGGTACGACGCTGATCTGTCAGGAGCATCAGGTCAATGGCTGGAGCAGGATCGTCTATGAAAATCAGGTAGGATATATCAAGACAGAATATCTTCAGACGGTTGGAGAAGGTGTGGATGAGAGTATGGCAACCGGAACCATCACTGTGTCAGAAACCGTCAATGTCAGAAGAACGGCAAATATAGCAGGGGAACAGATGGGCGTTGCTTATGCGGGAGAATCGTTTCCGCTGATTGGCAGTACGGACGGAGAATGGACCCAGATCATTTATAATGGTCAGGCCGGATATATCAAATCAGAATTTATTTTGGGACGTTAAAAGACTTGTCAGGTATTGCTTATAAAAGATTGTAAAATGGGACTCTTGGGGTGGTCAAAGACTTCTTCAGGCGTCCCTTTTTCTTCGATGATACCGTTGGCCATAAAGATTACTTTGTCGGCTACATTTCTGGCAAAATCCATTTCATGTGTAACAACGATCATTGTGGTATCGCTGGATTTTAAACTGCGGATGACACCCATTACTTCCTTGGTAAGCTCCGGATCCAATGCGCTGGTAGGTTCGTCAAAGCAAAGAATATCTGGGGTAAGCATCAGCGCCCGCGCAATGGCAACACGCTGCTGTTGACCTCCGGAAAGTTCACAAGGATAGGAAGAAATCTTTTCGGTTAATCCAACCCGATCCAATAACTCCATTGCCTGCTGATCCAGTGTACGGTAGATCTCAGCTTTTGTTCTCCTTTCCTGTCTGGGGAGCGTTTTATTCTCTTTTAAGGCTTTTAACTGCGCGGAAAGAGTCAGATTCTGCAGAACAGTATATTGGGGAAACAGGTGAAAGGACTGAAACACAAGACCGAAATAGAGTCTGTTCTTACGGATCTGCTTTGTGCTTGCCAGAACAGATGCGACTTCCGCGTCGTCTCCGCCGAAAATGGTATGATCGTCTACCTCAATCGATCCTGAATCTGCTTTTTCCAAGAAATTCAGACAACGAAGAAGGGTTGTTTTACCGCTCCCGGAAGAACCTATGATGGCAAGAACTTCCCCTTTTTCCAAAGAGAAGCTGATGCCTTTTAAAACCTCTGTATCTTGAAATGATTTTTTTAAATTGCTGACTTCCAGAAGCGCCATATGCGGGGATTTCCTTTCCTTAGGTTGATTCTATTTGTAATAACGTGAAAGCTTCTTTTCCGCGATTCCAAAGAGCCATGTTAATACTGCGTTGAATACCAGATAAAATAAGCCGGTGTAAAAGAGCGGCCAGATGATCGCGTCGACCTTTAAAAATTCATAGGCACAGAAAAGAATCTCCGTAACAGCTACGGTTCTTGCCAGAGCAGTATCTTTGACAAGCGTGATGATTTCATTACTCATCGGAGCAAGGATATTGCGTATGACCTGCAGCAGGATAACTTTAAAAAATGCTTCTGATCTTGTCATACCCAAAACATCACAGGCTTCATATTGCCCCTTTGGTATATTTTCAATGCCGCCGCGGAAGATTTCCGAAAAATAGCAGGCATAGTTGATGACAAATGCAAAGAGCGCTCCGAAAAAGTATGCCCTTGCTACATTTCCGCCGAACATCCCCCATTTCGTAATAGGAGAATGAAACGCGATCCCCGGAATATAGATGACGATCATCAGCTGAAGCAGAAGCGGTGTGCCGCGGATCACATATACAAGCGCCCGAAACGGAAATTTCAGCAAGGGAAAAGAACTTTTGGTACAAAATGCGAGGACAAGCCCTAAAGGAATTGCCAAAATAAGGGTTAGAAAAAACAGCGAAAGCGTTACGCCAAAACCCTTCCACAATTGTACGGTAACACGGATAAAATCTTCATTGATATAACTGTTCAACCAGTTTGAAATATCATACATACGTTCTGTCTTTCTTTCTTCTTACGATTGGACTTATTTTCCTACAGCTTCCTCATACAGATCCGTCATATCATATTTGTCTGCAAGGGAAGCAAGCGTTCCGTCGTCAATCAGTTCACGGATGACGGCATTGACCTTTTCTGTCATATCACTGCCAAGGCGGAAGCCAATCGCGTATTCTTCATTGGCAAGCTGGATGCCGTCAACGATCATCAGTTCAGTATAGTCGCCTGTGCCTGCGCTTGCTGTTGCCAGTGTATAATCAATGACGATCGCGTCGTAGTTGCCGGATTTCAGCGCAAGGAGTGCCGATGCCTGAGAATCAGATGCCGTGTAGGATGCCTGTGAGAGGCTTTCATCTGCCAGAATGGCGTCTTCACCGGCGGAGCCCCCTTCTGCGGAGAGCATAGCAGAAGCTAAGCTGGCAGTATCCGTATATGTGCCGGCATTACTGCTGTTGATGACTACACACTGTTTGTTTGTTAAATAGGACATGGAAAAATCCATATTTTCGCGACGTTCTTCTGTAACGGTAAGACCATTCCAGATGCAGTCAATATTCCGTGAGCTTAATTCGCTTTCTTTCATATCCCAGTCGATGACCTGAAATTCCGGTTCCAGACCAAGCTTTTCGCAGACAGCCTGTGCAAATTCCGTATCAAATCCGGTTAATACGCCATTTTCGTCATTATAGTTCATGGGCTCATAGAGTGTAATGCCGATGACCAGTTTGCCGTTGGCGGCAATATAATCATAATCGGAATTGGCAGAGGCTGAGCCGTCTGAACCGTCTGTTGTCTGACCTGCCGAACATGCAGCCAGAGAGAAGATACATAATAGGGATAACAACATTGCAAGTAATTTTTTCATTTTTGGTCTCCTTTTCAATTTTCTCATTAAGTCTATTATCAGGCATTGTTCAATGCGCTGTAATACAAATTTTTACGGTAATAAAGAAACTAAATATTCTAATATTTTATCCTGTATCAGATAATCTTTGACGCTCTTTTCGTCTATTAGTGAGAAAAGGGTTTCCACATCGGGACATCCGTATTCCAAAGCAAATGCTTCGATATCTTCATCGGTGACGGTGATTTCATTTTCCGCAGCGATCGTATCAAGGATGGAATTCAGAATAACCGTATAGCATGCGTCCGTAATCACACTCTGTTTCAATTCATCTACGGACTGTTCCATATAGGATAGCAGTTCTTCCACAGACATCTGATATTGGGCAGCATACTGTTCCAATGAGACCATTTCCTCATTGTAATATTCAAGAACGGATTCTTCAGGGATGGAGGTGATATAATATTTCTCCTCAATCAAGCTCCATACCTTATTTTCTGTCAGAAATTCCATGGTGTATTCGCGACATTCTGCCACGGTGGTATAGGAACCGTCATAAAAATACGCCTGTACGATTTCATCGGTCAATTCTTCCGGATAGGTGATAGTGCCGATAATTTCATTTACTGTCAGAGTAAATACAACGTCCTTGCCGGCCAGTTCCGTATTGCCGTAATTTTCCGGAAAAGTAAGGGGAACATCTTTGGATTCCCCGGCAGCCATGCCGATAAAACCGTCCTCAAAACCGGGGATATAGCCGCCTGCGCCTACAGTGATCTGTACATTATCGGCAGATCCGTTGTCAAAAGCAACTCCATCCAGTTTTCCCACAAAATTGGCGCTGATGACATCGTTTTCGCTGACAACTGTGTGATCTGTTTCAGTGAGTTCACCAAATTCATATAGGATATTTTCTTTGATACAATCCTCTATTTCTGATTCACTGACAGAAGTTTCTGCATTAAAATAATCCGCATTGGTATAGTTGGCAATATAAATGGAAGCTCCGTCTTCTGTAGTAAATAAAAGCATCGTTCCGTCTGTGACGGCGGCTTGTGCTTCTTCTTCCGTCATCTGGTTGAGCTCTGCCATATCAGGGAGCGCCGGAATATCTTCATATAATATAGAATTGTCGATGCCAGCGATCCCGGCGCCCGGAAGGGTATTGTCATAAACATCAGAGCTGATATTGCCGGAGACTGCGACATTGCCGGATGTGGCAGTATTGCCGGAAACAGAATCCTGCCCTTTGTTGTTGATGATCAGGGCAAAAATGATAAAGCCGATTGCCGCAACAGCAATTATAATCTCCGCAATTAATATTTTGGGACTGCCGGAGGGCTTTTCTTCATCCGTTGATGCATCTTTCACTGTTGTATCATCAGTAGGTGCCGACGCATCGTTATCCGTTGTTTCATCATCATTTTCAATGACCTGAGCGTCTTCTTTTTCCTGCTCTAAAGCGTCATTATTTTCTTTGCTCACAATATATTCCTCCTCAAATTAAAAATAAAAACCTTTTGCATTATACCACGTCCGGCAATAAAATACCACGAAAATTTTGTGAATTTGTATGATATCGGTAGATGCTATATAAT
>CAMWKA010000152.1 GCA_947174725.1 uncultured Lachnospiraceae bacterium
CCAGATAATCAGTCCCACGAGATCACCCGCCAGCAGTCTTTTCCAAGAAGACTGCCGTTTTTTATGTACAATCATTCCAATAAAGAACGCAGCAAAGATAAATCCGATCAGATAGCCAAACGTAGGCTGGAATATATAAGTAAAACCGCCTCCTCCGGTAAATACCGGCACACCGCAAAGTCCGATCAGTACATAAACCAGCGCGCTTCCCGCAGCATATTTTGCACCCAGAAGATTTCCTGCCATCATGACAAAAAATGTCTGAAGAGTAAATGGGATCAGCGGCATCGGCACCCTGATAAACGCACCGACGGCAATCAGCGCGGCAAATAATGACATGAAAACAAGATTTTTTGTATGTTTCATTGTAAACCACCTTCTGTATATGATTTACAATTATACTAGCATCACAAACTCAAATTGTCAATCCGCATTGTTTTATCATTTACAATTTATTTATTTTTTAACTTTGCCTTAAATTGTCTAAGAGCAAAAACGGTTTCTTTCTGTTTTTTTTATTTTGTGTTATACTAGGGAAGCATTGATTTTTGTAATTTTTTAGAAAGGACGTCCATCCAAGATGACCAAGGATTCCATACTCGCAATTCTGCGGCAGGAAAAAGATTATATCTCCGGAGAAAAAATCAGTCAGGCAATCGGGGTCAGCCGTGCCGCAGTAAATGCTGCGGTCAAATCCCTTCGGGCGGAAGGCTATGAAATCCTCTCCACCACAAATAAAGGATATCTGTTGACCAGCTCTCCCGACCTGATCAGTATCGGCGAACTGATGCCTTTTCTACCGGAAAAACGGACAGATCGCATCCTGTGTCTGGAGTCCGTTAACTCCACAAATAAATATCTGCGCGATCTTGCTTATGAGGGCGCGCCCCATGGACAAGTCGTATTAGCCCATAAACAGACGGATGGCAAAGGACGCTCCGGCAGCTCCTTTTTCTCCCCGAAAGATCAGGGCATCTATCTTTCCTATCTCATTTTATGTGATGAAGCCTTTACAGAAACTTCTGATCTTACGGCATCCGGGAATGATCCTGCGGCAACAGGGAAAACCCATCCTTATTCAACTCTGTCCGCATGGGTTGCTGTTGCCGTTTCTGACGCAATTGAAAAAGTCTGCGGCATTCGTCCGCAGATCGGCTGGATCAATGATATACTGTTACATGGGAAAAAATGCGGCGGCATTCTGACAGAATTATCTATTGAAAGCGAAACGGGCAAAATCCAATCCATTGTCATCGGAATAGGCTTAAACATTACAGAAAAGAAAACGGATTTTCCGAAAGAACTCCGGGAAAGTGTATCTTCTTTGTCACAGGAATTAAAACAATCCGTCAACCGGGCGCAGCTGGCGGCAGCCTTGATCAATTCTTTAGATCAACTCTGCATAGACTTTCCAAGCAGGAAGGAACGCTATCTGTCCGCTTACCGGACACATTGCTCCACCTTAAATAAAACCGTCAGCGTCTTACGCTCCGGCAAGGAACAGACCGCCACTGCCACGGCGGTCAACGACGATTTTTCATTACAGGTCACCTATCCGGATGGCAGCATGGAAGCTGTCTTTACGCGCAAATAAACTTTTTTGTTCCTCCAATTTTCTAATCCCACGCTATCCAACTATCAAATAGCATACCTGCTTCCGTGAATCCAATCTCCTCATACGCCGCATCAATCATATTGGTCTCATCGTCTATTTCAATCTTTCTCATGCCGTCTTCTTCCAGATGGGCGCAAAAATCAGCAAATATTTCTATATCTGCAAATTCATCTGTTTCATCATCATAATAATAGAGACAGTAATATTTCCTATCCTGCATTTCAAGCAGTTCAAGCGTACATCCCTCACACTGAGACTGATCCAAATCATTAAGACCATAACGATAATATGCTTCCATTGCTATCCATTCATCCGAAAGATACTCAGCACTATAGATTTCCCTATACTCACCTGTTTTGTCAATATATCCCGACCAGCCATGGTGATCTCCCGCTCCCGAAGAACTACCGCCATTTAATAAAAGGGGTTCTTTAATTGTCGTAGAGCTTCTAGCCCAATCGTCATAAGCATATGTCACATACAACTCACCATCATTGACTGCAAAGAAAAAAACCGCATAGCTGTTATCTCCCGGACAGTAAATACCCAGATTTTGAAATTTAACTGCAAAAACTTCTCCTCCGTCTATTGTAGAAAGAAAGGCATAATATCTCTCCTCCTCCGAAATATCCAAAAAATTAGACTCAGATGCATCGACCGCCGCCTTCAATTCCTCATAATTAAGGCTCTCTTTCCCGCTAAATGTATAGTCATCCTCATCACCTATTACCAAAACACGGCAGGCATATCTCAAATCATCCTGAAACGTGTCACTGAACACAGCCTCGACTTCATTATTTAAAAACTGTATGAAAATTTCTTCATCAGGATTGGTTGCCTGCGGTCGAAACTCATTTTCCGCTTCTTCTTGCTCCACTACATTTACCTGCGGTTCCTCCGGCTGTTTCTGATCTTCTTCAGGTTCTGCTTCCGAAACAACGGCTTCTTCCTCTTCCAAAGCACTGAATTCTTCCTGAACTTCCATATCAGCAGTTCCCGACTCCTCCGGTTGCTTATCAGATCCACATGCCATAATGCAAGTTGTCATCATCGCTATAATACTGCAAAGTAAAAGATTCCTTCTCATTAATTCACTCTCCCGCACTTTTAAAATACCAACTGAACCAGCATCATATAACAAACCGTTCCTCCGGCAATGGAAATCAGCATCTGGCGTTTCCACAGATGAAGCGCCACCGTAACAATGATTGCGATCAGCTCCGGCAATCCATGGCTTCCCCCAAGAATATCAACATTCTTCAGACAATAGACCACCAGCATACCAAAGATGGCAGCCGGCAGGGCTTTTCCCAGATATTGTACGTACTTCGGCGTCGGCTTCCCTTCCCGAAAAATCAGAAACGGCAGAAACCTTGTCGCCATTGTAGCGAAAGCGCAGATGGCAATAGTAATGATCTTTTGCATCAATGTCATGACAAACCACCCGCCTTCTCGATCGGGCTACGAAATGCCGTAAGGCAGAGCAGAATACACAGCATACTTGGAATCAGGAAAGAATCTGCGCCAAAGATCATCCGGCAGACCACAGACGCCAACAGTCCGATCCACGCCGTATAATGCTTCTTTTCTTTCAGCCACTGTTCCAGAAAGATCACGACAAACATTGCAGTCATTACAAAGTCCAGTCCTTTTGTATCAAATGTGAGCAGCGAACCTACGATACCGCCAAGGGTGGAACCGGAGAACCAATAGAAATGATTGAGCAGTGTCACAAAGAACATAAACCAGCCTCTATCCACACCTTCCGGAATTTTTGCGGTATAATTGATAGAGAACGACTCGTCACACATACCAAAGATCAGATAAAAGCGCTTCCAACCCATCCCCCTGAACTTATCCAGCATTGAGATTCCATAGAACAGATGTCGCGCCTGTATCATCAGCGCCACCAACAGTGTCTGCAGCGGTGCAAAGGGACTCATCAGCATGGAAACCGCCATAAATTCCAGCGAACCGCCAAAAATCACCAAACTCATCAGCATGGGATACCAAAAGCTGAATCCCGATACATTCATATAAATGCCATATGCCAAACCTAAAAACCAAAATCCCGCAAAGATTGGTATCGTGAATGGAAAAGCCGCCCTTAACGCTTTCAGCCGAACGCTTTCCTTTTTCATAATCATCCTCCAAAAATACTTATGCTGCCTTTTAAGACGCTCCGATCTACTCTTTGCCGTCCCAACAGTAAGTACAAAGCTTGCACTTGTCAATACCGACGGCATCCAGCATATCATCCAACCGGTTGAAACGAAGTGTGGTAAAGTTCAGTTCTTTCCTGATCTCCTCTACCATACGTTCATATTCTTCTGTCTCCGGATCAGCATATTTCTGCAGGATTTCATCCGTTACATTACCATTCTCCAAGCGGGCAATCACCCGTCTGGTGATCAGATCCATCTCCGAACTGGAACGTGAAAAATTCAGATATTTACAGCCATATAAAAGCGGCGGGCATGCAGGACGGATATGTACCTCTTTTGCGCCACAGTCATATAAAAATTCCGTCGTCTCACGAAGCTGCGTACCACGCACAATCGAATCATCAATCAAAAGAAGACTCTTATCCTTGATAATATCCTCAACCGCCAGAAGCTTCATTTTCGCAATCATGTTCCGCTCACTTTGTATCGTCGGCATAAAGGAACGCGGCCAGGTCGGCGTATATTTGATAAACGGTCTGGAAAAGGGAACTCCCGACGCATTGGCATATCCAACCGCATGCGCCGTTCCGGAATCCGGAACACCGGCCACAATATCAGGCTTGATATAATCCCTCTGCGCCATCTTTTGACCGCAGTTATAACGCATCTGCTCCACACTGACACCCTCATAAGAGCTTGCCGGATATCCGTAATATACCCAAAGGAACGTACAGATCTTCATATCCCTGCCGGGGTCGGACAATGTCACACAGTTCTTGTCCGTCAGCACAACGATCTCCCCCGGCCCCAATTCTTTATATAACGTATAATTTAACTTCTTAAACGCAAAATTTTCAAAGGAAGCGCAGAACGCATCCTCCTTACGTCCAATCACCACCGGCGTACGCCCCATCTTATCCCGTGCGGCATATACCCCCTGCTGATTCATCAGAAGAAGCGACACGGAACCATCCACCTGATCCATCGCATAGCGGATTCCCTCGATCAGATTCTGCTTCTGGTTAATCAGGGAAGCGATCAGCTCTGTGGCATTAATGTCTCCCCCGCTCATTTCCAAAAAGTGGGAATGACCACTGTCAAAAAGCATTTCCGACAATTCCTTGACATTATTGATCTTACTAACTGTTGTTAATGCATACGTGCCGTGATGGGAGCGGACGATCAACGGCTGCGGCTCATAATCAGAGATACAGCCGATCCCAAAGTGTCCCGACATCTCCTGCATATCCTTATCGAATTTCGTCCTAAATGGAGAGTTCTCAATATTATGAATGGCACGGTTAAATCCGTCTTTCCCGTAAACTGCCATTCCGCCTCGTCTTGTCCCTAAATGGGAATGATAATCCACCCCGAAAAACAAATCAAATGTACAGTTTTCCTGTGCCGCTACTCCAAAAAATCCACCCATGTTTTTTCCCTCGCTTATGTAATACTCTAATACCAATCACCAAGCCCACGAGAAGCTCATGAATATCTTATGCCCTCTTGATGTTGAAAAAAAAAATGGGGGGGGGG
>CAMWKA010000153.1 GCA_947174725.1 uncultured Lachnospiraceae bacterium
AGATTTTCCCTGTGGGCATCCGGAAATTCCCGGTCAATGATCCGGTTCATCTTCTTTAATTCTTCCATCAGATTCTTCTTATTATGCAGACGTCCCGCCGTATCACAAAGTAAAACATCCGCCTTTCTCGCCTTTGCCGCATTGATCCCATCAAAGATCACACTCGCCGGATCGGCCCCTTCCACACCGCCTATCATTTCCACGCCGCTTCGCCTTGACCACTCCGCAAGCTGCTCTCCTGCAGCCGCACGGAACGTATCTGCCGCCGCAATCAGCACGTGCCTTCCCTGCGCCTTTAAGATCGCCGCCAGTTTACCGATGGAGGTCGTCTTTCCAACGCCGTTTACCCCGATCACAAACACAATGGAACGCTTCTGTTCAAATTCATATGCTGTCTCTTCCACACGCATCTGATCCTTAATGGTCTGGACCAGCAGCGTCTTACAGTCCTCCGGTTTGGAGATATGCTGCTCCTTCACCTTCTGTTTCAACGCATCAATGATCTCCTCCGTCGCATGGACGCCGATATCTCCCATGATAAGGATCTCTTCCAGTTCCTCATAAAATTCCTCATCAATCTTTGTAAAACCGCTGAATACCGCATCTATGCCGGAAACAATATTATTTCTGGTTTTCGTCAAACCTTCCTTCAGACGTGCAAAGAAGCCCCGTTTCTCCGATTGACTCATGTCCACACTATTTTCTTCTATTTCGGACAATCCTTCTGAGGTCCCGCCCAATATCTCTTCCGGATTTTCTTCAGATCTCTCTTCCGGATTCTCCTCCAATATCCCTTCTGCGTTTTCCCCGGATATTCCTTCTGTATTTTCTTCAGACATTTCTTCGATATCTTTCTCAGTTATTTTTTCTGAATCTTTCTTTTTTCCAAAGCCAAACAACATCCGGTCAATCTCCTTTCTAAATCACTGCCCTAGGTCTAGTTATCCAATTCCTTATCAATCAGATTGACGCTCACCAGTGCCGAAACGCCCTTCTCCTGCATGGTGATACCATACAGCCTGTCCGCCTTCTCCATCGTTCCACGTCGATGCGTGATCACAATAAACTGCGTATGCTTTGTCAGCTTATGCAGATACTGCGCAAATCGGCCGACATTACTTTCATCCAATGCTGCCTCAATCTCATCCAAAAGACAAAATGGCGAAGGTTTCAGATTCTGGATGGCAAACAGCAGCGCAATCGCCGCAAGGGATTTCTCCCCACCGGACAGCTGCATCATGTTCTGCAGCTTCTTCCCCGGGGGCTGTGCGATGATCCTGATTCCAGCCTCTAAAATATCCTCATCCTCCATCAGTTCCAGCGTACCCTTACCGCCTCCAAACATCTCCTTAAATACTTTATCAAATTCTTTGCTGATCTCAGCAAATTTCTCCGTAAACTGTGCCCGCATCGCCTGATCCAGTTCCTCTATGATGCCGATCAGCATCTTTTCCGCTTCCACCAGATCGTCATGCTGCTTTTTCAGGAAATCATACCGTTCCATCACCGCCTTATAATCTTCAATGGCATTGACATTGACATCCCCAAGACGTTTGATACCGTCCTTTAACTCTGCAACGCTTCTCTTTAAAAACACAAGATCTGTCATCGTCTCATCACGAAGCTCAGCAGCGTCCCTAAGTGTCAGTTCATACTCTGACCACATATAACCGGACAATCCGTTTAAAATATCCTCCAGTTTTTCTTTCTGGGTCTTCAGACGGTATATCTCTTTATCCAGACCTGCGATCTTATCATTCAGTTCCTCACGAAGTCCGAAGAACTGCTTCTGTTTGGAGGTATATTCTTCCCGCTTCTCCTGCATCTCCTTTAAGCGGATCTCTGAATCTTCCTGCGTTGTATAGGAAGCGTCCATGGTCTGTTCCAGATTTTTGATATTCTCTTCCTTCTCCGCAATATCTGTCTCGTTTTGTTTCGTCGCCTGCAGAACCTCTTCCCGTTCCGCCGCATACCGTGACAGTTCTTCTTCCAGACGATTCAGATTCTGCTGTTCAAATTCCTGTTTCTGCAGCGCCTTCTCCACCTCGACGTCCTGCTCTGCCACGGCGGCTGCATGGAGCGATTCTTCCTCCCGTTTATTTTCCAGATTCCCCTGTTTTTCCGTAATCTGAGTTTCTAATGTCTTCTCCTCTTTGGCGGAATCCTCCAGTTGTTGACTGATCTGTCCCTGCTGTTCCTTGATCTCACTGATCTGCTTTTCGATTTCCGCCTGCTCTGCTTTCAGATCGTCTACACCATGAACAGTCTCATCGATCCTCTCCTGCGCCTTAATAAGATTGAGTCTCGCAGTGTTCTGGGCAATAAACTGATTCTGGATCTTTAACTTGATCTCCTCGATTCCGATACGCAGCTGATTCCTTTCATTCTTGATCTGTTCGATCTGATCCAACAGTTCATTGATCTGTTTCAAAGAGGTCTTCACCTGCTTGTCTAATTCATCCATCTCACGCCGCCGGCTCAAAAGATTGGAACTATTCTTATATGCGCCGCCGCTGATCGCGCCGCCCGGCACCAAAAGTTCGCCATCCAGCGTAACCATCCGGATACCATAATCGTACTTCCTTGCAATCTTCAATGCCTGATCCACGTGATCAATAACAACGATCCTTCCAAGCATCGCCTTAGCTACATTTCGATAAGCGGGTTCCGTAGAAACGATCTCATCCGCCATGCCGATGACGCCCTTCTCCTCCAAAACTTCCGGCGTCTTAAATTCCTGCGGATGTTCAATACTTGTCAGTGGCAGGAAGGTTGCGCGTCCGAATTTATTCTCTTTGAGATAATTGATCATCTCTTTTGCGGTTTTTTCATCCTTGGTAACGATATTCTGGATATTACCGCCCAGCGCAGTCTCTATGGCAGTCTCGTATTTCTTTTCCACTTTAATGATATCCGCTACTACCCCGATAATCCCCTTATTGCTCCCTTTACACTCCATCACCTTACGGATGCTGTTGCCATATCCCTCGTATCGCTCCGTAAGATTGGTAATGGACTCTAACTTTGTCTTATCCTGATGATACTGCACCTGAGCTTCACGAAGCCGGCGGTCCGTTTCCCCAAGTTCGTCATGGATCTGTCCGGCACGTTCTTCCTTTTTCTTTTGGTCGTAATTCAGCGATTCAATCTCCTGATTGTCTTTTTCAAATTCCTCTTTCAGCCGTGCTGCAATCTCCTGCTGTTCCTCTTCGTTGGATTTCGCCTGCAGGAATTTGGAATTCAGTTCTGAACGCCGGATAGCGATCTGCTCCAGCATTGTGTCATAACGCTCCTTTTTAGAGCGGATAGTGGCACGCTCATTGAGGGTCTCGATGATCCGGTTTTTATCCGCCTCAATAGACTCATTGATTTCTTCAATTTCTCCCTGGACCTTCTGCAAAGCCTCTCTTACCACATTACGTTTTGTTTCCAGTTCCTGAAGCGTCGCATCCGCCTGCCCCTTACTTTCCGCAAGCAGAGCACATTCCTTTTCTTTTTGTCCGATATTTTCCTGAATACTGCCCAACCTTGTCTTAAAATGCTCCATATTATTCTTCGCAGAATTGATCTGCTCTTTTAAGACATTGATTTCTCCGACCAGTTTTGTCCTGATAGAACTGGTATTACTCAGGGAATTACGCGTCTCCTCGATGGACTTCTCAAGTTCCTCGATCTTTTCCTGCATTTCATCGTATTCCTGCCGGATATTTTCAAACCGTTTACTGTTCTCCTGATATTCGTCTTCGGCAATCTTTAATTTCCCGGATACAACGTCCATCTGTTCCGTTGTATGTGCATTTTCCAGCAGGAAATAATTCACATCCAGTTTTTTCAGTTCCTCTTTTTTCTTAAGATACTCCCTTGCCTTTTCTGACTGTTTCTCTAATGGTCCGATCTGTTTTTCCAGTTCCGCTAAGATATCATTGACACGAATCAGATTCTGTTTCTCATCTTCCAGTTTTTTCTGCGAAGTGCTTTTTCTTTTTTTAAACTTAACGATACCAGCCGCCTCATCAAACAGCTCCCGTCTTTCCTCCGGCTTACCACTTAGAATCTTATCGATCTGTCCCTGTCCGATAATGGAATATCCTTCCTTACCGATACCGGTATCGTAAAACAGTTCATATACGTCCTTTAACCGGCACACGGTTCCATTTAACAGATATTCGCTTTCGCCGGAACGGTACAGCTTTCTCGCCACCGTCACTTCATCATAGGAAATATTCAGCTGATGATCCGCGTTATCCAGCGTAATTGCCACATAAGCATAGCCCAATGGTTTTCTTTGTTCTGTACCCGAAAAAATAACATCCTGCATGGATGCTCCCCGAAGCTGCTTGATCTTCTGTTCTCCCAAAACCCATCTGACCGCATCCGCCACATTGGACTTGCCACTGCCATTCGGTCCTACGATACCGGTAATCCCATTATGAAATTCAAATACGATTTTATTGGCAAACGATTTAAATCCCTGTATTTCAATACTTTTTAAATACATATGAACAAACCTTGTCCCTTTCCCGATTCCTTACCTTATAGCTTTTTTAAATCCTTTAGATTTTTTAGTGCCTCATACGCAGCCATCTGCTCCGCGGCCTTTTTATTTCTGCCGCGTCCAAGACTGACCTTCTTCTGATCGATCGCAAGTTCCACTTCAAATTCCTTCTGATGTTCCGGTCCATGCTCACCGATCACCTGATACCGGATCGTTCCATAGTTTCCTGACTGCACCAGTTCCTGCAGTTCTGATTTGTAATCTATAAACGCTTTCTCTTTCTCTTCTATATTCGTCAGGATATACTGTTTAATAAAATGTCCCGCAGCCTGATCGCCGCCATCCAGATACAACGCGCCGATCAACGCCTCCATAGCGTCAGAGACAACCGAAGGCTTTTTGCTTCCGCCATTTGCCATCTCTCCTTTTCCAAGAAAAATAAAATCTCCCAGGCCGATCTTTTCCGCCGCAGACGCCAGTGCTGACTCACATACTAAAGAAGCCCGCATCTTCGACAACTGTCCCTCAGGCACTCTGGGATAATGCCGGAACAAATAGATGCTGCTTGCCTGTTCTAAGACCGCGTCTCCCAAAAATTCAAGCCGTTCATTACAATTGATCTTTCTAATCGACCTTTCGTTCGCATAAGAACTATGTGTCAATGCTTCCCTGACCAGATCTTTTTCCCGAAAGTGATACCCGATCCGTTCTTCCAGTTCTCCGATCCTGCTTTCCTCATCCATACCAACCCTCCATGTCAGAGCAGCTTGCTGCGATGACACGCGATGAGAAATCCGCGCAGGC
>CAMWKA010000154.1 GCA_947174725.1 uncultured Lachnospiraceae bacterium
TCTGCGAAACCGCTTTAGGCCGGTGACGCTCCACCTGCTATGAAAGATACCTCCAAAGCGGATGGACAGGCGGGGGAAGATCTGTTTCGTGGTATACTGAACGGAGTAAAAAATTTTTTTGTCGGTATTTTTAATTTTATCTGGTATGGAGACGACGGAAAAGCAGAACAGACACAAAAAGAAGACCGTATAAAGGCTCAGGCGGGGGACAGTATTGGGACAGAGCCGGTGAAAAGTACCGCGGCTGCGGCAACCGCCGGGGAAGATAAGCAGATGGACAAGGACGCGTTGATCAAAGAGCTGATTGCGCGGCATGATACAAAAGGTGTTGTGGATATCCTGACGGAAAATCATACCATTCAGCCGGCGCGTAATTCCACTTTGCTGACTTATTATAACCGTCATGGAAAAATCGTGGAGCATCATCAGACGAATACCGGAAGGATCCTTCATGGTGACCGTCATACCAGAAATTTATGAATAAAAAGGGTATTTGAATGTATCCGACCGCTATATTTTGCTTAACATTAAGTTGGATTAATGTTATAATACTGGCGGAAGGCATTTTGGACAATCAAAGGTCTGAAACAGTGAACGTCATACAGTGGCTGCAATGATAGAAAACGCTGGTGCGGAAGAAAGGAACAGGGGATTTATGCAGAAAAAGTTAGAACAGACAGTGGAAGTACTAAAAAAAATGCGCGATATGATAAGACGGCAGGCTACGCTTCTGGAGTTGTTTGATGAGACTCATACATTGGTTTTCTGTGATGCCTTCGGTATCGAGCCAAAACACAGGGTAGGAGACAGCGCGACGGTTGAAACAGAAATGCTGGGAAAGGTATTTGCTACCGGAGATACCGTATGCGATGATGGAATTGATGAAACAGGAAAGAAGTATGAGATCACTTATGTTCCGGTGGAAGATGACGGCATGGTGGTCGGATGTATTGTGACAACCTATGTAAAACATGACAATGATCTTGCAATGGAAAAGGCAGAGATTTTTATGGATGCCATTGATCAGATCAATAATGCGATAGATATGATGACAATTCATTTTGAAAATCTGTTTGATAAGCTGCAGAGTATGCAGGAGAAGACAGGAAGCATTAGTCAGGGCGTAGAGAATACCTCTACCGTGGTATCCAAGATCAAGGCCAATGCTTCCAAGTCGAAGATATTAGCATTGAATGCTTCCATCGAGGCAGCCAGAAGCGGAGAGGCCGGCAGGGGATTTACCGTAGTAGCCAAGGAGATGGGTGAGATGGCGACTGCCAGCGGTACTTCCGCGGTGGAGATCAATACGGCGTTGCAGTCGATCTTTGCGGATCTGAATGAAATCACGACTTCCATCACGGATGCCAACGGTCTGGCAGAGAAGCAGACCAGTTCTATTCAGGAAATCGAGGATTATCTGAGGGCTGCGCTGCAGGCGGCGATGGAGCTGGGTGAGGTGTTGCAGCAATCACAGTAGTAGCTTGCTGTTAAGCTGTCAGGAATTTGCAGGCTATGGAAAGGCATGAGGATTACTATGCGTATCGGAATGGGATATGATGTCCACAGATTGGTAAAAGACAGGGACTTGATTTTAGGCGGTGTGAAGATTCCCTATGAGGAGGGGCTGCTTGGTCATTCGGATGCGGATGTGCTTCTCCATGCAGTTATGGACGCGCTTTTGGGCGCGGCAGCATTGGGGGATATCGGATTGCATTTTCCTGATACGGATGAAAGGTATCGGGGCGCCTCCAGCCTGAAACTTTTAGCGGATGTAGGAAAGCTGTTGGAAGAACACTGCTTTATGATCGAGAATATTGACGCGACGATCATTGCGCAGGCGCCGAAGATGCGTCCTTATATAGATCAGATGCGCGCCAATATTGCGGATGTGCTGCAGATCGATAGTTCCCAGATCAATGTAAAGGCCACGACGGAAGAAGGGTTGGGATTTACCGGTCAGAAGGAGGGGATCTCGGCGCAGGCGGTCTGTATGTTAAATACGCCAAGGGAGATATATGCGCAGCGCATTGTCTGCGACGCGGAAGATAACGATGCTCCCCGTGGCTGTGCGGGATGCGGCGGATGTCCGAAAATATAAGCGGAATATACAGGTTCATATCTTGGAAAGGAATAAGGAGCAATGAAGATTTATAATACATTAACCCGGCAGGTGGAAGAGTTTGTGCCTAATGTGGAAGGGAAGGTTGCAATGTATACCTGCGGCCCTACCGTCTATCATTATGCCCATATCGGTAATCTGAGAAGCTATATTATGGAGGATATTCTGGAAAAGGCGCTGCGTTATGCCGGATATGATGTAAAGCGTGTCATGAATATCACGGATGTAGGGCATCTTTCTTCGGATGCGGATACCGGAGAGGATAAGATGTTAAAGGGTGCAAAGCGTGAGAAAAAGACGGTCATGGAGATTGCGAAATTTTATACCGATGCTTTTTTTGATGACTGTGCAAAATTAAATATCAAGACGCCGGATGTGGTAGAACCGGCGACCAATTGTATCGACGAATTTATCCATATGATCACGGTCCTTCTGGAAAAGGAATATGCGTATATTGCCGGGGATAATGTTTATTTTGATACTTCTAAGCTAAAGGATTATTATATCTTTTCCAATCAGAATGAAAAAGAGTTGATGGTAGGCGTGCGTGATGACGTACAGGAGGATACCAATAAACGAAATAAGAGCGATTTTGTACTTTGGTTTACAAAGTCCAAATTTGACGATCAGGAATTAAAATGGGAAAGTCCTTGGGGTTATGGCTATCCGGGATGGCATATTGAATGTTCCTGCATCAGCATGAAGCATCTGGGCGAATATATGGATATTCACTGTGGCGGCGTGGACAATATCTTCCCCCATCATACCAATGAGGTGGCGCAAAGTGAGTCTTATCTGGGACATAAGTGGTGTAATTACTGGTTCCATGTACACCATCTGATCGATAAGGATGGAAAGATGAGCAAGTCCAAGGGGGAATTTCTGACAGTTTCCCTGCTGGAGGAAAAGGGATATCTGCCTCTCGCTTACAGGATGTTCTGCCTTCAGTCACATTACCGGAAGCCGTTGGAGTTTTCCTATGAGGTATTGGACAATATCACCGCGGCTTATACGAAGCTGGTGAAGAGGATCGCGGAACTGTCGGAAGACGGGGAAAAAGATGAGGAGGCATATCAGAAGTTTCGGGAAAAATTCAAGGACGCTTTGTCCGATGACCTGAATACATCCATGGCGTTGACGGTTGTATATGATATGTTGAAGTCGGATATTTCCGATCATACAAAACGGCTGCTGGCAGAAGATTTTGACAGGGTGTTGTCATTAGATCTTTTAACTGCCGCAAAGAAGCTGCAGGAAGGAAATGCAGTAGATGCGGAACTGGAAAGCTATGTGCTTGCGAAGATAGAAGAACGTAAGGCTGCCAAGAAAGAAAAAGACTTCGCGAAGGCGGATGCAATCAGGGCGGAGTTGTTGGAGAAAGGCATCGTTCTGGAAGACACCAGAGAAGGAGTGAAGTGGCATAAAGCTTAAAAATAAAGTTTAGGCGTGAAAAGGAAAGCGCCTATGGAGATGGGAAATGCCGGAAGAAATTTTATTACAGCAGATGAAAGAAACGTTTCAACTGGGGGAGCAGGAACTGAATTCCTACTCCCCTTTAGTGCTCGCTTATCTGGGAGATTGTGTTTATGAACTTATCGTCCGTACGATTCTGGTAGAGCAGAGTAACTGTCCGGTGAGAAAACTGCATAAAAAAGCAACGGATTTTGTTAAAGCGAAGGCTCAGGCTGATTTGATCCAGGCGGTTTTGGAGGACCTGACGGAGGAAGAAAAGGATGTATACCGCAGGGGCAAAAACGCGAAATCCCATACGATTCCGAAGAATGCAAGTCTGGGAGATTACCGGAAAGCTACCGGAATGGAGGCGGTCATCGGTTATCTATATCTGAAGCAAGATATGGAACGGGTACTGGAACTGATCAAGCTGGGATGGGAGCGTACCAATCTGTGGGGAAGGCAGCAGGATGTGGAAGACGACGGGCAGGTAGAAGAATAGAACCATGCTAAATAGATGATATTTCCTTAAAAAGGGAGAAAAGCAGATAGGAAGGCGTAGAGGACATGGGATATACAGAGATGATGATAGAAGGAAGAAATGCCGTCATAGAGGCATATCGTTCCGGAAAAACCATTGATAAAATCTTTATTTTGGACGGCTGTCAGGACGGCCCGGTGATGACGATCAAACGGGAAGCGAAAAAGCATGATTCCCTGATCAAGTTCGTCCCGAAGGAACGTCTTGATCAGATGTCCCAAACGGGAAAACATCAGGGCGTGATCGCATATGCGGCGGCTTATGATTACGCAGAGGTGGAGGAGCTTTTAAAAGAGGCGGATGACAGGGGAGAACCGCCCTTCCTTTTCCTGCTGGATGGGATAGAGGATCCCCACAATCTGGGCGCGATCATCAGGACGGCACATCAGGCAGGCGCGCATGGCGTCATTATTCCGAAGAATCGTGCAGTGGGATTGACCGCAACGGTGGCAAGGACATCGGCGGGGGCGCT
Organism: uncultured Lachnospiraceae bacterium; assembly: GCA_947174725.1. Taxonomy (GTDB): domain Bacteria; phylum Bacillota; class Clostridia; order Lachnospirales; family Lachnospiraceae; genus NK4A136. The sequence goes on from CAMWKA010000154.1 coordinate 4,585, forward strand.
GAATTATATAAAAGTAGCAAAGGTAACGAATCTTTCCACCACGATCGAGCAGTTAAAAAAGAAAGGGATGTGGTTTGTCTGCGCGGATATGGATGGGGAAATCATGTACCGGCTGGATCTGAAGGGGGCGATTGGTCTGGTGATCGGCGGTGAAGGAGAGGGCGTCAGCCGTCTGGTGAAGGAAAAATGTGATTTCCGTGCCGCTATTCCCATGAAGGGAAAGATTGATTCTTTAAATGCATCCGTAGCGGCAGGCGTACTTGCATATGAGATCGTAAGGCAGAGACTGGTATAGATATGATTCATGGGGGATTAGATTGAAAAATAAGCTCGATAGTTTATTTTTCAATCGCAAATTTGTGCCTGCGGCCCAAATTCGCAGAATGTGGAAAGGCATGGTTATTGGTATGAGGGATGTCCGAATCTATGAAAACCAGACAGATGAGGAATTGATCACCCGCATCAGGGACGGTGAAGCGGAGATCATGGAATATATCATAGAAAAATATAAGGCTCTTGTTCGGAAGAAAGCGCAGCGGATGTATATTCTGGGCGGAGACAATGAAGATATCATTCAGGAAGGAATGATCGGATTGTTCAAAGCTGTCAGGGATTATGACGCGGGACGGGATGCCAGTTTTTTTACTTTCGCGGACATCTGCATTTCCAGACAGATGTATACGGCGGTGCAGGCATCCAGAAGACAGAAGCAT
>CAMWKA010000155.1 GCA_947174725.1 uncultured Lachnospiraceae bacterium
CATTGATACAGCCATTTCTCCACATCCGGTTAAGAGCGTCCTGTCTTTCTTCAGAAGTCATTTCATTATCCGAGACACTGATCTCCAAAAGCCTTCCGGTCTGATCCAGCTCAAAGGGATGATTCAGATCAAATTCCGGAACATTGGTCATGGCCAGTATCTCTCCGGTATTCGGCCGCATCACGATAATAGAGACGCTTTCCGCTTCTTTTGTTACCATTGCCTGTTCCGCCAGCTGCTGCGCGTACATCTGGATATTGGCATCTATGCTGATCACAAGATCATCTCCGGCAATCGGTTCCCGCCTGCGTTCGCCTTCTTCCGGAACCTCGATTCCCCTGGCATCCGTCACCGTCAGGATCTGTCCCGGTGTTCCCGCCAGATACTCTTCGTACATGACTTCCAAACCGATGATTCCCTGATTATCCCCGCCGGTAAATCCAAGCACCTTGGATGCCAGTTCTCCATAAGGATAATAGCGTTTGTAATCCTCATCTACCTTAACGCCGGCATACCCATAACTTCTGATCCGGTCTCCGGTCTCTTTATCCACATTACTCCGGATCCGTTCAATGGAAGTATATCTTTCCACTCTGGCACGGACGTACTCCTCTGATAAAGACAATTCCCTGCACAACATAGCGATAACCGCCTCAGGATCTTCAATCTGGCTGTGAATCACCGAGACGGTACATACCGTGGTATTATCTGCGAGTACAACTCCATTGATATCAAGGATCCTGCCTCTGGCAGCCTTGATATCCCGTTCCCTCTCCTGTACATCGATCGCGCGGCTTCCGTAATCATCCGCCGCCACGATCATCAAAAATCCCAACCTGACTGTCAGGGTGATACAGGCGCACAATATAAACAACCAATAAACAAACAGCTTTTTTTTATGGAAAATGCGCACCCGTTCAAATACTTTTTCATAATGCTCCGATTTTGACATATCATAGCTCACATCAATCCTATTGATATAAATCTATTATGCAAATCTTACACTTATTCTATTCTTATCCATCCGGTTGCTCACGTTCTTCAAATCCTATGGATTCTCCTGCGCCATTCTGCAGGATGCTGGAATCCGGATTGATCGGCACCCCGGTCACCGGATCAAGATATTCTCCATTGAGCGGATCGATCGCATAACCGGTCTCCGGGTCGATCTTGATCGTGATGCCCGCAGGTGCATCATTATCCGTATGATCGTCCGGTGTGGTATCTCCCGATGCGTCGTTTCCGGATATCGTCCCGTCATCTACGGCATTGGCAGATAATGTGGAAAGACGATTACCCCTTTCTTCCAGTTCCCGCTCTTCTTCCTCACTTAATTCTTCCGTCATAAAGATATGCATATAAGGAAGCACGTCCGTCAGGATGGATCTGCAGAGCAGACATGCCCTCCTTGTTGCCTGATCCTGCGACGCCGCATTCGGACGGTCGATGACAACATAGATCGCGATCTGCGGATCATCCGCCGGTGCGAATCCCATGAAAGATACGACATAATTCTGCTTGCCATCTCCCGACGTCTCAGCCGTACCGGTCTTGCCGCCGATCCGATAGCCTGCCGGTCTTGCATAGGTACCGGTACCTTCCTCTACTACACCGATACAATAATCGATCATCAAATCAGAGACGCTTTCCGAAACCACCTGCCGCAGCATCACCGGTTCGATATTTTCCACAACCGCTCCGTTTTCATCCCGTATCTGTCTGACCATATGCGGGCGATAATAATAACCGCCGTTGATCAGACTGCAATAAGCGGAGATCGTTTCGATCATCGTCACATTATATCCTTGTCCGAAAGTAGAAGTCGCGAGCTCCGTCACTCCCATCGTATCTTCCGTAAACACCAGGGAATCCGTCCTCATCTCTCCCGCCAGATCGATGTTTGTCCGCAGTCCGAAATTAAAATTCCTAAAATATCTTAGATAATTTGACCTTCCCAGTTTTTGTCCGATCTGCATCAGAGTAACATTGCAGGACTCTTCCAATGACTGTTTCAGAGTGAGTTCTCCGTCACCATTACGGTTGTGGCAGCGGATATATGTCGTATGTTCGCCCTCGCCAAAGGCCATATAGCCCTCGCAGAAGAATCTGTCCCCATCGTGGATCACCCCGGCGTCCAGAGCAGCCGCCATCGTAAATGTCTTGCATACGCTGCCCGGTTCATAGGACTCTGAGATACAGAAATTCCTCCACAACGTTTCCACGGCTTCCTTTTCTTCCTCTTCGGTCATCATCGCCAAAGTCTCTGCCGGATAAATCGGCGAAAGATTCAATTCCACATTGGTGGGATCGCTTAAATGAAATCCCGGATAGCTTGCCATGGCAAGGATCTCTCCGGTATCGACTTCCATGATGATAACACCCGTATTATCGGAACCCATCTCTCCTTCACGGTAGTCATTGGCATACTCTTCATTATAAGCCCTGATATTCTCCTCCACGATATTCTGGATATGCGCGTCCAGCGTTGTAACAAGAGTATATCCATCCTGCGCGGGAACAATCGTTCTTTCCAACATATTTTCATCAGAAAGATAACCATACTCCCTTCCGTTGCTGCCGCACAGAATATCATTATAATATTCCTCCAGCCCGTACTGTCCGCCCTGCGTCGTTGTAAAACCAATCACGTCGCTGGCCAGCGTATCATAGGGATAACTTCTGACATAAACTGTCTCAAACCAGATCCCCTTTTGGGAGATTCCGCTGCCCTCCTCTGCCTGCATCGCCAGATACGGTTCGATCAGGGAATAATCGACTTCCCTCTGAAGGATATAATACTGTGACTCCGGATGTTCCATAATGTATGTCCTGACTTCCGAAGTATTGATATTAAAACATGTCTGAAGCGCCACCAATGTCGGATCTAACTCCTCTGCTTTCTCACGCAGCATCTTCGCGTCCAATATGATATTATACCTCACATCGCTGATGGCAAGAGTCGTCCCATTCCGGTCAACAATAGCGCCCCTCCGGTATGGGATCGTCCGGCTGTCATATTTTGTCTGGAGATGCCTCATGACAAGCCGTTTATATTCCTCTTCATTATCCGCGCCGAGCATAACGATACGCGCCACCAACGTAAGAAGGCAGATCAACAGAGCCCCTTCAAACACCATCAGCTTCGCCGCCATGTAATCCTGAAATCTATCCCGGTCATTTACCTTGACGAGCTTCCTGGTATTTTTCTTGCGTTTTGATCCACCTTCACCTTTTTGACTTTGATTTTTCACCCGTTTACTCCATTCCTATTCAGGCATGTCCATGTACTGCTTCACATAGTCCTCAATCTCACCTGAGTAAATGACGATCTGACCCTCGCCTGCCAGCTTCATCCCCAACTCTTCTATCGCAATACGTTCGATCTCCTGAATATTGACCGCACTGTAGATCCTGTCCTCGTACAGGTCATTATCCAGACGCAGCGACTCATACTGACTCTGCAGGGATGCCTTCTGGTTCATCAAGGCAGTCACTTCTGCCTGTACATTTATATAATGCCAAATTATGAAGCATAATGCAACTACTGTTGCAACAATTAATATCGCATTATATATCTTTTTATGATATGCCCGTCTTTCCAGTTTCTCCTGCTCCCTTGCGGATCTGGATCTGACATAAAACTCTTTTTCCGTCTCTCTTGGCAGCCGCCTTGCAGCACTACCATATACATAACTTCTTCCTGCCATAATTCTTTTCACTTCTCCCAAACTGATTTTTCTTAAATATTGATCATCTATGAGTTTTTCTCAAAAATTCTTAGTTTTGCCGGCTTTGCCCGTCTGTTTCTCTCTATCTCCTCTTCCGATGCCGTGATCGGCTTTCTCCCAACACATTTTCCAAGAGGTTTTTTGCCGCATACGCATACCGGCAGTTCCGGCGGACAGGTGCACGGATGCTCCGCTTCACGAAAAGCATTTTTCACGATCCGGTCTTCCAAAGACTGAAAGGTGATCACCGCTATCCTACCACCGGGATGCAGGTACGCTATCATATTTTTCAAGGCTTCCCCTAAGACATCTAATTCACTGTTGCATTCTATCCGGATCGCCTGAAATGTCCGCTTGGAAGGATGTCCATCCGCGCGCATCTTTGCAGGGATCGCGGCCTTTATAATGGCATTTAACTCAAATGTGGTTTTTATCCTCTTGTTCTTTCTTGCCAACACGATATGTTTCGCAATATTCTTGGCAAACTTTTCTTCTCCGTAATTTTTTATCATATGGAACAATGCCATCTCATCATAGGTATTAACGATCTCCTCGGCAGTCAGGGTCTGTCTGGTATCCATCCTCATGTCAAGCGGCGCGTCGATACGATAGGAAAATCCCCGCTCTCCGTTGTCCAGTTGATAAGAGGAAACTCCCAGATCCAGGAGGATACCATCTACTCCGTCGATGCCCAGTTCCCGCAATCGATCAACCGCCTCCCGATAGTTGCAGCGGATGATGGTCACCTTATCCCCATACTCTGCCAGCCTCGCTGTTGCTGCCTTGATCGCATCACCATCCTGATCGACTCCGTAAAGATGTCCCCTTTCGGTCAGTCCGGAAGCGATCTCATAAGAATGGCCGCCGCCGCCAAGCGTTCCGTCAAGATACACCCCATCCGGCTTGACAGCCAGTCCTTCTATTGTCTCATTCAGTAAAACCGGCTGATGCGAGAATTCCACTGCAAACCCCTTTCCCAAACTGCATGTCCGCCTTTTGCAAAAACCGCCCGTCAAAACATAGACAACTTTTCCGCCGGCAGTTACAGACGAATACCAAATTCCACAAGCTTCTCGGCAATCGCCGACATATCCTCGATATCCGTAATCTGCTCATATCTGGACTTGTCCCAAATCTCCAGCCGGCTTCCGACGCCGGCTAAGATAACATTCTTTTCCAATCCGGCATATTCCCTGAGACTGGGTGGGATAAACACACGCCCCTGCCCATCAATGCCGCCGTCCGTTGCTCCTGCAATCAGGAATCGTGAAAGGGTACGCGCTTCCTTTAACCCGAAGGGCATCCCCTGGATCTCCTGCTGGATATTTTTCCAGGAAGGGGCATCCACCAGCCACAGACATCCATCCAGACCTTTGGTCACAACAAAACCACCCTCCAGCTCTCCTCTGAGCTGGGTGGGAATGATAATCCTTCCCTTGGGATCGATTGTGTGGCTAAATTCCCCCTGAAACATTTTTTCTCCAACTATTTACTAATCAAAACATTCAGTAATCAAAATGTTTAGCACCCCCTTTCATCCACTACAAACAACTTTAATGCAT
>CAMWKA010000156.1 GCA_947174725.1 uncultured Lachnospiraceae bacterium
GATACGGAATATAATGGATCTGACGCCACATTGACGCCGACATGCTTCATGGATGCCATCGCCCTGACGCCGCTGAATGACGCGCCAATCGCCACTTCCATGGCTACCTTTTCATTGGGTGACCACTCTGCGTATATCTCAGGATATTTGACAATATTTTCACTGATCTCTGTACTCGGCGTTCCGGGATATGCTGCGGAAACCTTCACACCCGCCTCATAAGCTCCTCTTGCAATCGCCTCGTTGCCAAGCATAATTTTCTTCTCTGCCATATCTGATTTCCTTTCCATCTTCTGCGATTTCATTTTCTTGCAATCATTATTATCATACTAATGTAGCATATCATATTTTAGGCAAAATTACAAACACTTCCCAACAAGTACCAGCATATTAATATCATAAACGCCGTCTTGAGGAATCCTATGTTACACTGTACTATTTTAGATGGGGGATATCATGGAGAAAAACTTCATGATACGGAATATCTAAGCTGCCACGAAAACGACTGTCCAGAAACAGTCTTTCCTTTTGAAGCATTGCTGATCCGAATGATCGAACTGACCGGACAGCTTCTTACCGAGCAGGGATATCATGTCTGCTATACCCGCTGCGGCGACTGTATGATGACGCCCAGCAAAGTAGCCGAGATCGCCAATACAGGATTATGCCAAGGCAAGACAGCGATCCCGCTTCAGGATTCCTGCCTGCTTTCCTTCCACCGCTCTCTCCTTTTGTGCCCCGGTTCCGTCCAGAATGTTGAGATATTCGTCTATCAGCGAAACAGTCCATCTTCGCGTCTGGCTTATTCTATCTTAGACGAACTTGAAAAAGAAGGCTACCGGAGCCTTGGCGTTCAGGAACGTCCCAACCTGACGATCTTGCGCCGCACCAATATGCCTGCTTTGTTTATTACTTTGGGGAATCTTCCTCTTTCCTCTGAAACGCCAGAAGAGAATGAACAATTGATCCAGGCAACAGCAGAAGCATTTGCCAGAGGTGTCATAAACCATTTTTCATCCTAAATAGGATACTATAATGCCGAAGACATTATAATGTCGGAGGCATTATAATGCCCCGGCATCCGTCCGAGGCATTTTTATTTATACCATGTGCAAAGCACATGGTATGCGCTACACGATGCACACTCGCTTCGCTCGGCGCGGTACACAGCTTGCTTCCCATGAATGATTCCGTATGTTCCAACAAATATTCATCCTGCCGTCACAATTGCCATGGAATAACCTTCCGGCAGTTCCTTTGTCTGTATTTTCTTGAAGTCCTTTAAGTCCGTTTTAAAGTAGAGCGGCGCATTGACCCCGGCACAGCAAATCCCGTCCAGCATGATTTCTTCCCCATAAAAGAACGGCACCACGGAAAAACGTTCCAATCCTGTACTCAGTCCCCTGCCGGTACATTTGATACAGCTTTCTTTCAGACTCCAAAGATCATAAAAGCACTGTTTCCGATCTTCCGCCTCTCTGAAATACGCAAGTTCTTCCGGATGAAAGAAACGTTCTGCCAGCCTGTCCCGATACTTCTCATGTCTCTGGATATCCGCCCCGGTCTCCTTGTCCGAGATCGCGCAGAGCACATACTCTCCGGAATGGGAAAGATTAAAATAAAGTCCCAGCTCCTTAGGAAGCATTGGTTTTCCATGTTCTCTGACCAAACAGCTTCCATCCCAATGAAGATCTGTATTCTCTCTCACCGCGTAATGAAGCAAAAGACCAGCAGCTACGCTTCTGGTCTTATCAGGATGTTGTATCATTTTTCCGGCTTTTTCCTGCCGCTCTTTGCTGACCATGGAAAGAGCCTTCTGATAGAAGGTATCCTCCATCAGCGGCTCCACCGCGGCGACATATATTTTATACATTGTCTTTATCCTTTAGGTCAAGTTTGATCTCCAACTCCTCCAACTGCTTCGGATCCACCACATTCGGTGCTTCCGACATAAGGCAGGAAGCATCCTTTACCTTCGGGAAAGCAATAACTTCACGGATATTTTCCGCCTGCACCATCAGCATGATCAGACGGTCCAGTCCAAAGGCAAGACCGGCATGAGGCGGTACACCGTACTTAAAGGCATTTAACAAAAATCCGAATTTCTCATAAGCCTCCTCTGTCCCAATACCCAGCTTCTCAAACATCTTCTCCTGCACATCGGACTGATAGATCCTGACGGAACCGCCGCCCAACTCTACGCCGTTCAAAACACAGTCATAAGCCTTGGCGCGCACCTTCCCCGGATCGGTATCCAGAAGCGCAAGATCTTCCTCCATCGGCATCGTAAACGGATGATGCATCGCTACGTAACGGTTCTCTTCCTCATCCCACTCAAGCAGCGGGAACTCCGTAACCCATAGGAATCGGTAGTCTTCTTTTTTCAATATCCCCATATTCCTTGCGATCTCAAGACGCAGGTTTCCGAGGACATCCCATACCACTTTATTCTTATCTGCCGCGAATAAAAGCAGATCTCCCTTTTCTCCGTCCATCGCCGCCACTAACGCAGCCGTCTGCTCTTCTGTCATAAACTTTGTAAAGGAAGACTTATACGTACCATCCGGCTGGATCGCAAGATAAGCAAGTCCCTTCGCGCCAAAATCCTTTGCGAAATCCACCAGCGCATCGATCTTCTTCCGCGGCATCTCTCCCTGTCCCTTTGCATTGATACCCCGGACAGTTCCGCCATTTTCCAAAGCGCTTTTAAATACAATAAAATCAACATCCTTTACTACTTCAGATACATTGACAAGTTCCATGCCAAATCTGATATCCGGTTTATCGGAGCCAAACCGGTCCATCGCCTCCTGCCAGGTCATCCGCTGCATCGGAAGCGGCACCTCTACGCCAAGGTGCTCCTGAAACAGCTTTTGCAGCAACCGCTCATTAACGTCAATTACGTCATCCACATCCACAAAGGAAAGCTCCATATCCACCTGAGTAAATTCCGGCTGCCGGTCGGCACGAAGATCCTCGTCACGAAAGCACTTCGCGATCTGATAATATCTGTCATAACCGGAACACATCAGCAACTGCTTAAATAACTGCGGCGACTGCGGCAGCGCGTAAAATGCCCCCGGATGCACACGGCTGGGGACCAGATAATCCCTTGCTCCCTCCGGCGTGGAACGGTTTAAGATCGGCGTCTCGATCTCCAGAAACCCTTCTTCACTTAAGAAATTGCGGATCGAATTGACCACATGGCTCCGGACCATCAGATTATGCTGGATATCCGGTCTTCTCAGATCCAGATATCTGTATTTTAACCGAAGTTCTTCTTTCGTCTTGGAATCCGCCTCAATGGGAAATGGTGGCGTCTCCGCCTCAGAAAGGATACGAAGCGACGTTGCACGGACTTCGATCGTCCCTGTTTTTAAGCCGGCGTTCTCCGCGCCGCCACGCTTTTCTACAGTTCCGGTGACTGCGATGACAAACTCGCTGCGCAGTTTCTCCGCCTTTGCAAATCCCTCTTTATCGATATAACCTGCACTATTCTCCTCGGAAGTCTCAAAGATGATCTGTACGATTCCGGAACGATCCCGAAGATCCAGAAAGATGATGCCGCCTTTATTTCTGTTTTTCTGCACCCATCCCATCAGCGTAACGGTCTCGCCGATATTCTGCTCGGAAATCTCCGCGCATCTGTGGGTCCTTTTCAAACCTTTCATTGTCTCTGCCATGATCTGCTGTTCTCCTTATGTTATATTATTTTAGGCATTTGTAAAATTATGGTGTATGGTGTATAGTGTACGGTTTACATAACTCTTTGTTTATTCATCTATGTTCCAAAAACACCATAAATGGAATCATTTTGGGAACATAGATGAATAAACTTCAGGTTATGTAAACCTTATTTTAATGCATTGACGTAAAATTCCTCATATTCCGTATATCCCTGCTGTGCAAGCTGTTCCTTTTGGAACTTTTTATTTTTATTCATACGGGCAATCAGGACTACGCCGCCCTCCCGGCGCATCTTCTCCGCTTTCTGAAAGATCTCGTTGACGCGGTCAGAAGGCATCCCCTTCTCAATTAAGAATGCGGTCTTATTGCCCTGTCCCGGCACCTTGAAATTGTTTTCCAAAAGGATGGTGATGATCCGCTCAAAACCGATGGAAAAGCCGCATGCCGGAGTATCGTTGCCGGTAAATTTCCCGATCATCTTATCATAACGTCCACCGCCGCCGCAGCTGGAATGGAACTCTTTTAACTCCACCTCAAAAATCGTCCCTGTATAATACGACATGCCGCGCACCAGCGTTGGGTCAAACAGAAGCGTAAAATCTGCTGTCTTTGCAGCGTTTACCGCAGCGTCGATCTCCGTCAGATTGTCTCTGCACTCCTTCGGGAGATATTCCCCAAGCTTGTCCGCCAGATATGCCACCGGATCCTGTTCCTTCTCCAGATCAGCAAAAAGAGCGGTATATTTCTCTACGCTCTCTCCGGCAAATCCCGCCTCAATCAGCGTATCCCTGACGCCCTCCAGACCGATCTTGTCCATCTTATCCAATATGATAAAGACCTCGTCAAAACTCTCCTCTGCAAAACCGGCATAAGAAGCCATTGCCTTTAACATCCGCCTGTCATTGATCCGAATATTGAAATCCTTAAAATCCAGCTTTCCCAGAAGGGTGGTCGTCGCTAAGATCAGCTCGATCTCCGCCAGATTGGACGGTTCTCCGAGGATATCAATATCGCACTGCATGAACTGGCGGAATCTCCCCTTCTGCGGCTGATCCGCACGCCATACATTCCCCATCTGCAGCGCTTTAAAGGGACTTGGCAGTTCATTGGCGTGATTGGAATAATATCTTGCCAGCGGCACCGTCAGATCATATCTTAAACCGCTGTCAGTCAGATCTGCCTCAGACTGCGCCGTCTCAAGATTTAATTTACCGCCTCGCTTTAATATTTTAAAGATCAGCTTTTCATTCTCTCCCCCCTGTTTATTCGTAAGATTTTCAATATTCTCCACACAGGGGGTCTCCATCGGGGTAAAGCCGTATGTTTTATAGGTCTCCTTGATCAGGTTGATCACATAATCCCGGATCTCCATTTCTTCGGGCATAACGTCCTTCATCCCCTTGACCGGTTTCTTACTCAGTGCCATGATATCGTCCTCCAAAAAATTATTTTACTCTTTTTTCCAGCAATACACAAGAACTAAAACTTGTGTCGTTATATTATTAATTACAAGAAGTTACTGAATCCAATCCTGTCATTTACTGATTGAACATATCGCCCCAGTCTGTATTATATTCTACATGAT
>CAMWKA010000157.1 GCA_947174725.1 uncultured Lachnospiraceae bacterium
TATTTTGTATATTTTAGATGAGGAAATTGACATGTACTTTATATTTTTTCTGTTATGGATTATTTTTAATGGACAGTTCACATTGGAAATCGCCGTGATCGGTCTGTTTGCAGCAGGTTTGATATATGCGTTTATCTGTAAATTCATGGACTGGAGCTGGAAAAAGGATCTGCGTATCATAAAATATTTTATATTTATGGTTAGTTATCTGTTTGTTCTGTTATACGAAATACTGAAGGCTAATGCAGCGACGCTTCGTCTGATCTTTTCCGAGAAGTATGTAAGAGAACCGGTTCTGGTGACATTCAGAACCCGTCTGAAATCGCCGGTTCTTCGTGTGCTGCTGGCAAATTCTATCACCCTGACGCCGGGAACCATCACAGTATCCCTGCAGGATGATGAATATACGGTACATGCTTTGGATAGAGATTTTGCGGACGGAATAGAAGATTGCGTATTTGTACGGATGTTAGAAAAAGCGGAAAGGCTGGGAAAAGAGGATGTATAGCGGGATCGAGACATTGGAAAAAAGCTATCATATCTTATTTGTAGTGGTTTTGATCATACTGGCGGTCATGCTGTTTTTATGCCTGATCCGGGCATGTATGGGACCGACGGTGGCTGACAGACTGGTAGCGGTCAATATGATGGGTACGATGGTCAATGTCATCATTGCGACACTTGCAATCATGATGGGTGAAGGGTATCTGGTGGATATCAGCCTGATCTATACGATGCTGAGTTTTTTGGCAGTGGTTGTATTAACTAAGGTTATCTTAGGGATTCATAAGGAAGATACGGAGCGGCTTTCTGATTTTACCACAGATGAGGATGAAGTGATGGAAGTGGAGGCTAGAAAGTAATGGAGACATTATTGTGGATTCGTTTTGTGCTGGGCATCTTATTTTTGTTCGGAGGGATGTCCCTGTTTGTATTAGAAATCATGGCATTATTTAAGCTGGACTATGTACTAAACCGTATGCATGCGGCAGCCACCGGTGATACGCTTGGGATCGGACTGTCGCTGGTAGGATTGATGTTTCTGTCCGGCTGGAATTTTACCACCCTGAAGCTTGCTCTTGTGCTTGTTTTCTTATGGTTTTCCTCGCCGGTTGCTTCACACCTGATCGCAAGGCTTGAGGTGGAGACCCATGCGGGTGAAGATCAATATGAGAAAGAAGAGAGATATTTGGAGGAAGAAAAATAATGTTTTATCGTTATGAATATACCTATAAATATGTATGAAAGTATGTTCATAAATATGTTTGCGGGGATGTTTATAAGTATGTTTATAAGTATGCTTGTAAGTATGCTTGTAAGTATGCTTATGAGGTTTACATAACCTGTAGTTTGCATATCTATGTTCCAAAAATGATTTCATTATATGATGTTTTTGGAACATAGATATGCAAACAAAGAGTTATGTAAACCGGGTTAAACTGGCTTAAACCGGCTTAAACTGGCTTAAACCGGATTAGACCGAGAGTACAAAAATAAGGAAGAAAAGATAAAGAGGTAACCTTACTATGGAATATTTTATGTATATCCTGCTGGCGTTCTTAGTGATCTGCGCGCTGGCGGTCAGTTTTACAAAGAGTCTTTTAAATGCCGTGCTGGTCTTTATGTCCTACAGCCTGATCATGTCGATCATATGGGTGCTTCTGGAATCTCCTGATCTGGCGATTACGGAGGCGGCAGTCGGCGCGGGAGTGACCAGTATATTGTTCTTTATTACTCTTAAGAAGATCGAGGCGATCAGAAAGACGCAGTCAGGAGAGAAGGGAAAGGAAAATGAGTAAGCTAAAAAAAGAGGAAGAATATCGAAAGACAGGTTCTTTCCGGTTCTTTCGCTGGATGAAGGGAACGAAAGACCCTTATATTGATGAAGTGGAGATGCAGCAGGGTACGCCGCATATGGACAGTCATACGTTAGAAGAAATCATGGCTGAGGAATACCAGCTCAGGGAGCGTATTTATGACCATGAGAGGAACAGCGCTCTGAGATCTTTTACGGTGGTCTACCGGATCGCTTCGGTGGTATTTGCGCTATTGCTGATCGTATTGATGATGTATCTGGTAGCCGGTCTGCCCCGGATCGGAACCGTGGACCGGCCAGTCAATAATGAAGTATCGCAGGTATATATAGAAAACGGAATACAGGATACCGGCGCCGTCAATGTGGTTACCGGTATGATCCTAAACTATCGTGCGTTTGACACTTTCGGAGAGACTTGTGTGCTTTTCATTGCGACGACCTGTGTCATGGTACTGCTGATGAAAAAGGAAGAGGAGATTCGTTCGAACCAGAGTCTGAACGACCGGCTTTACGAACCCAAAAATGATGTGATCCTACAAAAGGTTGCTTTTATCCTTGTTCCGCTGATCTTCATTTTCGGTATCTATGTGATCCTCAATGGTCATCTTTCTCCCGGCGGAGGTTTTTCCGGCGGGGCGATCATCGGTGCGGGGATGATTTTGTATGTCAGCGCGTATGGATTTGACAAAATGCAGAAATTCTTTAATGAAAAGACCTATACGATCGTAAAGGTGACTGCTTTAGTTACTTATTGCATTGTGATCTCCTATTATCTCTATATGGGGGCCAATGATCTGGAAAACCATATTTCTCTGGGGACGCCGGGTATGATTTTTTCGGCAGGGATCATCCTGTGGCTGAATGTCTTTGTCGGAACGGAAGTGGCGTGTACCATGTATGCGTTTTACGCACTATTCAGACGAGGAGGTCTCTGATCGGTTATGTGGAATGGTATCATAGAAAATTTTGGAGAGGCGGTAGCGGTAGCTTTATTTGTCATCGGATTCGCTAATCTTTTACTGCAAAAAAATCTGATCAAAAAAATTATCGGATTGAACTTTATGGACACCGGGACCTATCTTTTCTTAGCAGAGAAAGGATATATTCAGGGGAGAATAGCGCCGATCATCGTGGATGGGGTGCAGGATGTTTCTTTGTATATCAATCCGATCCCCAGCGGTCTGGTGCTGACCGGTATCGTGGTATCCGTATCGGTGACTGCTCTGATGCTTTCTCTGACGATCCGTCTGTATCAGAGATATCATACGTTGAATATGGACGAGATTTCCACCATACTGAAGAAGGAGGAAAATTAAATGGAAATGCTTCGTAATTTCCCTTGTTTTTCTTTGATTTTGTCCATGGGCGCCGCCATTGTTTCCTCAGGACTTAGCGGTAAGCTGGCGAGAAGGCTCAATACGGTTCTGTTGATGATCATAACCCTGCTCTCCGCAGGGACGCTGTATCTGACTTTTACGACAGATACTTTTTATGTCTATAAAATGGGACGTTTTTCCGCGCCCTGGGGCAATGAGATACGCTTTGGCAATTTAGAAGCGTTTATGGCATTGTTTTTCTGTATTGTCATGCTTCTGTCAATCTGGGGCGGAAAAAAACATCTGAAAAAAGAAATCAGCGACTTTAAAGAAAATCTTTATTATGTACTGTTAAATCTGTTGTTGAGTTCATTGCTGGCATTGATCTATACCAATGACCTGTTTACGGCGTATGTATTTGTGGAGATCAATACGATCGCGGCCTGTGGTCTGATCATGATCCGGGAGAATGGACATACCTTAGAAGCGGCTACCCGGTATATGCTGATGAGTCTGATCGGTTCCGGGCTTTTGCTGTTTGGACTTTGTATTTTATACGATATTACAGGACATCTTCTGATGAGTAATATCAAGGAACAGGTATCTATCCTGACGGAAACGGGAGAATATCAGCTTCCGTTGACGGTGGCGATTTTGTTTATCGGCGTCGGTTTAGCGGTAAAAAGCGCATTGTTTCCGTTCCATGCATGGCTGCCGGATGCTTATGGATATTCTACCGTATCCAGTGCGGCGATTCTTTCTTCTCTGGTTTCCAAAGGCTACATCTTTCTGTTGATTAAGGTATTTTACCGGGTGATCGGATTTGAGGTGATCCGGCAGAGTGAGTTTATTAACGTGTTGTTTATCTTTGGTCTGACCGGTATGATCTTTGGCTCCCTGAGCGCTATTCAGGAAAATGATATCCGCAGAATGATCGCGTTTTCCTCGGTGGCGCAGATCGGCTATATCTATATGGGTTTTGGCCTGGGTACGGAGATCGGTATGGTAGCGTCCGTGTACCATATCCTGTCCCATGCAGCCACCAAAAGCATGCTCTTCATTGCGGCGGTGGGACTTACCGATGTGTCCGGACAGAGTAAAAAATTTATTGATCTGACGGGGGCAGGATACCGGAATGTCGTTGCAGGACTTACGTTTACCGTAGGGTCGTTGTCTATGGTGGGTGTGCCGCTGTTTTCCGGTTTTATCAGTAAGATCTTATTTGCCCAGGCCTGTGTCGGTCATGCCTATAAGATGCTGCCGACCCTGATCTGCCTGGCAATCAGTACGATATTAAATGCGATCTATTTTATGAAGACTGTGGTACGTATCTATACGCCGGTGAAATCGGAATATGCATCGCTTCCGTGGAAAAAGGATATTGGATATGGGGCGGTCTGCATTCTGTTTATTGTGATGAATGTGCTGCTGGGAATGAATTCAGAGCCGATTGTTGCGCTGATCCGTTCGGGTATACGGATGTTTGGATAGGAAGAAAGGTTGGATAGAAAGATGAGAGAGATGATAATTGCATTGCTTCCGATTCTGCTGCCGATCCTTATGGGAACAATTCTTTTATTTTTAAAGAATTTGAAAGAACGGAAGGTGATCCTGACTTATACGGGAACCGGACTTTTACTGACCGGGGTTTTAGCATGGAATGTTATTTTAAACGCTACAGATAGGCAGGTGACGTTGTTCTGGCTGACAGAGCGGATCCCTGTTATGCTAAAACTTGACGCGCTGGGAAGAGTATTCTTGATGATCGTGACGGTTGTATGGATCTGTGCGGGCTTTTTCTCTTTCAGCTATATGAAGCATGAGAAAAATGAACGGCGGTATTACGGATTCTTCCTGATTACTTTTGGCGTACTGATGGGACTCGGACAGAGCGGCAATCTGGTGACGATGTATGCTTTTTATGAATTTATGACGCTGGCCGCCTTTCCGCTGGTCATCCATAACCAGTCAAGAGAAGCGGTCATGGCAGGGTTAAAATATCTGTTTTATTCTTTTTTCGGTGCGTACATGGCGCTGTTCGGCTTATTCTTCTTATGTGGATATGCGGACGCAACCACCTTTACGCCTGGGGGAATTTTAAATGCGGAACTGATTGCGGAACATGGAC
>CAMWKA010000158.1 GCA_947174725.1 uncultured Lachnospiraceae bacterium
GTATGGGATGCTCAACAGTTGTTGAGAAATATGAAGCTTAACATTAGGTAAGACGATATCATAAGGAAAGAGGGGACATCAACATGGAATTTATCCTTTATGAAGTAAAGGGCGCTGTCGGAACGATTACGATCAACCGCGAGAAAGCGCTGAACGCTTTGAATTCAAAGGTATTGGACGAGTTGAGCGCAACGTTGGACGCAGTTGATCTTGAAAATACAAGATGCCTGATCTTAACGGGCGCGGGACAGAAATCCTTTGTTGCCGGTGCAGACATCGGCGAGATGAGTACACTGACCAAAGCAGAAGGAGAGGCATTCGGCAAGAAGGGCAATGACGTATTTCGTAAGTTAGAGACCTTCCCGATCCCTGTGATTGCGGCAGTCAACGGATTTGCGCTGGGCGGTGGATGTGAGATCGCTATGAGCTGTGATATCAGGATCTGTTCCGATAACGCTGTATTTGGACAGCCGGAAGTTGGACTGGGCATCACGCCGGGCTTTGGCGGTACACAGCGTCTTGCAAGGCTGGTAAGCCCGGGCATGGCAAAACAGTTGATCTATACAGCGCGTAATATCAAGGCGGACGAAGCGTACCGCATCGGTCTTGTGAACGCCGTATATCCGCTTGAGGAACTGCTTCCTGCAGCAGAGAAGATGGCGTCCGGTATTGCGAAGAATGCACCGATCGCTGTCCGCAACTGCAAGAAGGCGATCAACGACGGACTTCAGGTAGACATGGATCAGGCGATCGTGATCGAAGAGAAGCTTTTTGGCGACTGCTTCGAGACGGAAGACCAGAAGTACGGCATGGCATTTTTCCTGGATAAGAATAAAGAAAAGGTAAAAGAGCCATTTAAAAACTGTTAAAGTGTTGCGGAAAGTTTGCTCCGCATCTTAAAATAAGCATATCATGAAGGAGGAAATTAGAATGAAGGTAGGCGTTATTGGCGCAGGAACTATGGGTTCCGGTATTGCACAGGCATTCGCAATGACAGATGGATATGAGGTTTGTCTTTGCGATATCAAAGAGGAGTATGCTGAGGGCGGTAAGGCTAAG
Organism: uncultured Lachnospiraceae bacterium; assembly: GCA_947174725.1. GTDB lineage: Bacteria > Bacillota > Clostridia > Lachnospirales > Lachnospiraceae > NK4A136. The sequence continues at coordinate 1,060 of CAMWKA010000158.1, forward strand.
ATCCAGAAGAATATGAATTTTCTGGTTGGCAAGGAGAAGATTACACAGGCTCAGGCTGATGCGATCATGGGCAGAGTTACAACAGGTCTGAATAATATCTGCGCAGACTGTGATTTGATCATTGAGGTTGCGCTGGAGAAGCTTGAGATCAAGCAGAACATTTTTAAAGAGTTGATGGGTATTGTGAAGAAGGATTGTATGTTTGCTTCCAATACATCCTCCCTTTCCATTACCAAGATCGGCGAAGGTCTTGACAGACCGATGATCGGTATGCATTTCTTCAACCCTGCTGACAGAATGAAGCTGGTTGAGGTCATCAAAGCTGAGAACACACCGCAGGAAATGGTAGATAAGATCAAAGCCATCGCGGTTGAGATCGGCAAGACGCCTGTTGAAGTAAAGGAAGCTCCGGGCTTTGTAGTCAACAGGATCCTGATCCCGATGATCAATGAAGCAGTCGGCGTTCTTGATGCAGGAACAGCTTCCGCAGAAGACATTGATGTAGCTATGCAGCTTGGCGCATCCCATCCGATGGGACCTCTTCACTTGGGTGATCTGATCGGTCTGGATATCTGCCTTGCGATCATGGAAGTTCTCTACAATGAGACCAAAGACGAGAAGTATGCTCCGCAGCCGCTTCTTAAGAAGATGGTTGCTGACGGCAAGCTTGGCAAGAAGACAGGCGCAGGATTCTTTGACTACTCTAAGTAGGCAATGACTACGCTAAGTAGGCAATGACTACTCTAAGTAGGCAATGACTACTCTAAGTAGGCAATAACGGAGTATGTTCCGATTTTAATGAAGTAGGAAAGAAATGCTGTCTGAGACAGTGAAATGTATAAAAAATGGAGGAATAAAAATCATGGATTTTACATTAAGCAAAAAGCATGAAATGGCGAGAACGCTGTTCAGGGAATTTGCTGAGAAAGAAGTTAAACCCTTGGCGCAGGAAGTAGATGAGACAGAAGTATTCCCAAGAGGAACCGTGGAGAAGATGGCGAAAGCAGGCTTCATGGGGATTCCTATTCCTAAGGAATATGGTGGACAGGGCTGCGATGTCCTGACCTATGCAATGTGTGTAGAGGAGCTTTCCAAGGTCTGTGGTACGACAGGCGTTATCGTATCCGCGCATACTTCCCTTTGCTGCGATCCGATCCTTACATACGGTACGGATGAGCAGAAACAGAAATACCTGCCGGATCTTGCAAGCGGACGCAAGATCGGAGCTTTTGGTCTGACAGAGCCGGGTGCCGGTACGGATGCTCAGGGACAGCAGACAAAGGCTGTATTGGATGGAGATGAGTGGGTGATCAACGGATCTAAGATCTTCATCACCAACGGTAAGGAAGCTGATGTATATGTTATCTTTGCAGTTACAGGTGTGGTAGAGAAAAGAGGCAAACAGATCAAGGAGATCTCTGCCTTTATCGTAGAGAAAGGTACGCCGGGCTTCACCTTTGGTACAAAGGAGAAGAAGATGGGTATCCGTGGTTCTTCCACATATGAGTTGATCTTTACCGACTGCCGTATCCCGAAGGACAATATGTTGGGACAGCAGGGCAAGGGCTTTGGTATCGCAATGCATACTTTGGATGGCGGACGTATCGGTATCGCTGCACAGGCGCTTGGTATCGGTGAGGGCGCGCTGGAGAGAACCATTGCATATACCAAGGAGAGAAAGCAGTTTGGCAGAACCATCGCACAGCAGCAGAACACACAGTTCCAGCTTGCTGATATGGCGACCAAAGCACAGGCTGCACAGCTTTTGGTATATAAAGCGGCTATGACCAAGGATCAGTACACCAAGGATCACAAGACAGCTTACGGCGTAGAAGCAGCTATGGCAAAGCTTTACGCAGCAGAGATGGCAATGGAAGTTACCACAAAGGCTGTACAGCTTCACGGTGGTTACGGTTACACAAGAGAGTACGATGTAGAGCGTATGATGCGTGACGCCAAGATCACGGAGATCTATGAAGGAACCAGCGAAGTTCAGAGAATGGTTATCTCCGCAGCGCTGCTGAAATAAATAACACGTAAATTTCCGTGTTGGCAGAAAACGGATCAAAAAGCAATGCTTGAAAATAATAAAAAGTAAGGAGAAAATACAATGAAAATTGTTGTTTGTGTAAAACAGGTACCCGATACAAAGGGTGGCGTGAAATTCAATCCTGATGGTACGCTGGATCGTGGCGCAATGCTTGCGATCATGAATCCGGATGACAAAGCAGGCTTAGAGGCAGCTCTTAGATTAAAAGATCAGTATGGTGCGGAAGTAACTGTTGTAACCATGGGTCTTCCTAAGGCTGAGGAAGTTCTTCGTGAAGCAATGGCAATGGGTGCGGACAAGGGTATCCTTGTGACAGACAGAGTGCTTGGCGGCGCTGATACATGGGCAACTTCCCAGACACTTGCCGGAGCGCTTCGTAACTTAGAGTACGACTTGATCATTACAGGACGTCAGGCAATCGATGGCGATACCGCACAGGTAGGACCTCAGATTTCCGAGCATCTGAACATTCCTGTTATCTCTTATGCACAGGATATTAAGATCGACGGCGACAGTGTGATCGTTGAGCGTCAGTATGACGACAGATACCATGTATTAAAGGCTAAGATGCCTTGTCTGGTTACTGCACTGGCTGAGTTAAATGAGCCCCGTTATATGACACCGGGCGGAATCTTTGATGCTTATGATGCAGACATTACCGTATGGGGAAGAGCGGACCTGAAAGATGTGGAGGATTCCAATCTTGGCCTGAAAGGCTCACCGACACAGATCGCAAAGGCTTCTGATAAGGTAAGAAAGGGAGCTGGCGAGAAGGTGAATCTGGATGTGACTGAGTCCGTAGATTACATTGTTGGTAAATTAAAAGAAAAGCATGTCATCTAATATAAACATCTGCAGATTGAGAGAAAGGAATGGTTAATAACATGAATATTCAAGATTATAAAGGAGTATTTGTCTTTGCGCAGCAGGTAGACAATGTACTCAGCGGAATTGCATTAGAGTTGGTTGGCAAAGGAAAAGACCTTGCCAAGGATCTTGGAACAGAGGTAACGGCAGTTTTGGTTGGTTCCGGCGTGAAGGGACTGGCAGATGAACTTGGCGAGTATGGCGCAGATAAGGTTATCGTTGTAGATGATCCGGAACTGAAGGATTACAGAACTGAGCCCTATGCGCATGCAGTAGCATCTGTGATCAATGAGTATAAGCCGGAGATCTTCCTAATCGGCGCTACAGCCATCGGTCGTGACCTTGGACCTCGTGTGTCCGCAAGGATTCACACAGGTCTGACAGCAGACTGTACACAGCTTGATATCGGTGATTTCCCGATCAATCCGATTCCCGGCAAAGAGCAGCTTCATAACCAGCTGTTGATGACACGTCCTGCATTCGGCGGTAATACCATCGCTACGATTGCGTGTCCGGATTTCCGCCCGCAGATGGCTACCGTTCGTCCCGGCGTTATGCAGAAGGCACCGAAGGAAGCCGGCAGAAAGGCAGAGGTGATTGAATACAATCCCGGATTTACACCGGATCATAAATATGTTGAGATCATGGAGATCGTTAAGGCAGTATCCGATGTTGAGGATATTATGGATGCTAAGATCCTTGTGTCCGGCGGTCGTGGCGTAGGAAGCCCTGAAAATTTCAAGCTTCTTGAGGATCTTGCAGAGGCCATCGGCGGAACCGTAAGCTGTTCCCGTGCTGTTGTAGATGCAGGCTGGAAGCCGAAGGATCTTCAGGTTGGACAGACCGGTAAGACAGTTCGTCCGAATGTATATTTTGCAATCGGTATCTCCGGAGCAATCCAGCACCTTGCAGGTATGGAAGAATCCGATATCATCATTGCAATCAACAAGGATGAGTCCGCTCCGATCTTTGATGTAGCTGATTATGGTGTAGTAGGAGATCTGAACAAGATTCTGCCGCAGCTGACAGCACAGATCAAAGAGGCAATGGCGGCTAAGGCATAAGAGATCCTGAGATAAATAAAAGATAATGATCCCCGTATTTCCTAAGTGGAGATGCGGGGATTTGCATTTTCTTTTCATTTTTGGAACAACTATTTTCAAATTTCGAGTTATGTAAACCTCATTGACGGGATTGTGGAACGAAAAATGATAAAGCAGTTGTGCAATGCAGACAATATCATACGCCGGGTGCTTGTGCGC